>DATALK010000369.1:0-1553 GCA_036261085.1 Phototrophicaceae bacterium
GTATTTCGTTGGCCCATTGGCGCGGTATAACCTGAACTTCGACCAACTGCCGCCGGATATTCAAGCGCTGGCAAAAGAAGTGCAAGCGGAGCCGCCAGTTTTGAATCCGTTTAAGAGTATCATCGTGTCAGCCCGGACAGCATCTACCTTTCGATGGAACGCAACATGAAATGTGCCGTTGGTTTCTGCGGCCACTGCCAGTATGGGCCAACGTTTGTCTGTAAAAATGGCCCGGTCTATCCGTTTAGCGAGATGAAAAGCTGGCTCGCCCAGTGGGAGATTTAGCCATGCCCCGCGATCATAAACCCAAACTCGCTGTCTGGAAATTTGCTTCCTGTGATGGCTGTCAGCTCAGTCTGCTGGACTGCGAAGACGAACTTTTAGCGGTTGCCAGCGAAGTTGAAATTGCTTACTTCCCGGAGGCCACGCGGGCCATCGCGCGCGGCCCCTATGATATTTCGCTGGTGGAGGGGTCAATCACCACCCCCCACGATGCCGCCCGTATTCATCAGATTCGCAAAAACTCCAAGTTCCTGGTGACGATTGGCGCGTGTGCCACCGCTGGTGGCATTCAAGCCTTACGCAACTTCCAGGATGTGGAAAAGCTGATCAAAGCCGTCTACGCCACACCTGCTTACATCGAAGCCCTGGAAAAATCCACCCCGATTGCCGATCACGTTTTTGTGGACTTCCAGTTACGCGGCTGCCCGGTCAACAAATATCAACTGGTCGAAGTGCTCAGCGCCTATTTAAATGGGCGCAAACCCAATACGCCGTCTTACAGTGTGTGTGTGGAGTGCAAACAGCGCGGCACACCGTGTGTCATGGTGGCACAGGGAATGCCCTGCCTTGGGCCAGTCACGCACGCCGGATGTAACGCTTTATGTCCGTCTTATAACCGGGGTTGCTTCGGCTGTTTCGGTCCGATGGAAACGCCCAATACCGCTTCGTTAAGCGCTCAATGGCAAAAGATGGGCGTAACCGCGCCCGACATCGTGCGCGCTTTCCGCAGCTTCAATGCTTACGCTGATGCGTTCCGAAAGGAGAGCGAAGTTTATGAGCATCCGAACCATCAAAATTGACATGCTGGCGCGCGTTGAAGGTGAAGGCGGCCTGCACATCAAAATCAAAAATGATCGCGTCATGGATGTCAAACTCCGCATCTTCGAGCCGCCCCGTTTTTTTGAGGGCTTCCTGCGCGGACGCAAGTTTACCGAAGCGCCGGACATCACCGCCCGCATTTGTGGCATCTGCCCGGTAGCCTACCAGATGAGTTCCATTCATGCGATGGAACGCGCCCTGGGCGTGACCGTCGGCGGGCAGTTACGCGCGCTGCGGCGGTTGCTGTACTGCGGCGAGTGGATTGAAAGCCACGCCCTCCACGCCTACATGCTGCACACGCCGGATTTCCTCGGTTATCCCGATGCCATTCAACTGGCGAAAGTTTACCCGGATGTGGTCAAAGGCGGCTTGCAGCTCAAAAAGATCGGCAACGAAATTGTGACGCTGGTCGGCGGGCGGGAAATTCACCCGATTAATGTTCGGGTCGGCGG
>DATALK010000370.1:0-2132 GCA_036261085.1 Phototrophicaceae bacterium
GCTGGGGGCTGGTTCAAATAGCTGGCAATATCGAGAATCTGGTTGATGAGATCACGCGGGTGAACCGAACGCAGCGGGCGATCATGGTTGATGTACCATTCTTTTAACAGGTAGGCCAGCCCATTTTCGTCATACTTGACTCGTTTGGCCTCACACACCCGCTTGAAGATGTCGCGGAATTGTTCGTAGGTGGGGTCGGTAATTTCGATTTTGTGCCGGATGCGGCGTAAAAACGCTTCGTCCACCAGATCGCGCGGATCGAGGTTGGTCGAAAAAACAATCAAGACAAAGAAGGGAATTTCGATCTTCCGGCCCGTATGCAGGGTCAAAAAGTCCACACCTTTTTCCAGCGGCACAATCCAGCGGTTGAGCAGATCGCGCGGGCGGACCTGCTGGCGGCCAAAGTCGTCAATCAGGAACATACCGCCGTTGGCTTTCATCTGGAACGGTGCTTCGTAGAATTTATTAATATCGTCGTAAACCAGATCAAGCCCGGCCAGTGTGAGTTCACCACCGACCATAATCATCGGGCGGCGAATGCGAAGCCAGCGCGAGTCCGTAATCATCCCCGTGCCGAGTTTAACCTTACCATCTTTATCCGATAACTGGTGATTGACATCATCAAAAATGCGGACAACCTGACCATCAACATCTATGGCATACGGAATCCAGAGGTCATCTCCCAGGATCATGCGACCAATCGTTTCCGCGACAGTGGTTTTACCATTACCGGGGGGGCCATACAGGAAGATCGAACGTCCCGAATTGACTGCCGGGCCGATTTTGCCCAACATATCCTCCGAGATGACGAGGTGCTGCATAATCTGTTTTAAATCTTCTTCATGCACCGTCAGCTTGTCATGGTTCTGGGCGCGCATGGCGGCCAGATATTGATTAAGCGTCACCGGCGCAGGGCCAGCATACTGGGAACGATCCAGCGCTTCGCGCGCTTTTTCCGACCCTTTAATCGAAATGACATATTGATAAGATGACTCACCAAAACCGCCCGAACCGCGAACCTCAACATACTTTTCGCGCTTCAGAAACTCCATGATCGTTTCCAGAACGCCGGTATAGGGCAACTTGACGATTTCGCCGATTTCATGTCCGGCCATCACCCCGCCCAGATACAGCACTTTTAGCACCAAATCGGCCACATTCAGCAGGTTCAAGCCGGTATCTTCCAGCTTATTCAATGACGGTGGCGTCCAGGAAAGCGCATCGGGGGGGTGGCGAAAACGATGATGTTTGTCCGAGCTTCTTAATGCTCGGTTGCCCAGCACGCGGCAGATTACGAATCGGTTGATCGGACATAGGTCTCAATTCCTCGAAGTCGTTTGACTGAGTTCATTATATAAGAAGCCGCTTGAATCACACAAGTGGGATTGAGTTACCACTCTTTTTAAGTTATAGTCCTGTTCTACGTGGGATACAATTGAAAAACCAAACCAGCAAGGCCAGTCAACAGGATCATGATAGAACAAATTCAGTGGTTGGGTCATGGCAGCTTTTTTATTCCGGGGCCACCCCTGATTTACATCAACCCCTGGCGTGTCGCCCGTAACACCTTCCATGCCGATGTAATTCTCGTCAGCCATAATCACTACGATCATTGTTCATTAGCGGACATCAGCAAACTGCGCGGCGCGGAAACCCTGGTGATCGGCAATGAACAGGTCGCCAACGAAATCGAAGGCTGCCAGATCCTCCGCCCCTGGCAAAGTATCGCCGTTGACCGCGCCAGCATCAAAGCCGTTCCGGCCTACTCCCCCACCAGTTGGCAGCATCCACTCGGTGACGGTGGTTTAGGTTTTATCATCTCGCTAAACTATTTTGATATATACTACGCGGGTGATACACAAATTATCCCGGAGATGGACAGCATTCGCCCCGATATTGCCATCCTGCCCATTGATGGCAACGGCACACTGACGGTGAACGACGCCGTTGAAGTGGTGAAACAAATGCGCCCACGCTGGGTGATTCCGAGCAATTGGGGGCCGCTGACCGAGGGCGCGTCCGAACTGGACGCGAAACAGTTTAAACGGGAGGTGGGCGAACGCGCCGAGGTCATTATCCCCAACACGCCGACCCGCCTGAGTGCCGTTGATAAAGACTAGCAAAATAAAACG
>DATALK010000178.1:0-7271 GCA_036261085.1 Phototrophicaceae bacterium
TACGGTTCACCCCGGACGAAAAAGCCTATCGGGATGATGGTTTCTTCGTCGAGAACCCAGACCTTTTTGAAAGATACCGGATCGCGTTCGAACTTATAACCGTTCACATACGGCTGAAAACGACCATCATGAATCAGATTGATGGCCTGCGGCGGCGCAAACGCATAATCCGCCTGGTAAGTGGAAGTGGTAACTGGCGCAAAAAATTCAGCAAAGATGGCAACGATATAAAAGGCGATCACCACAATCGCGCCCGTGACGGCCAGCCGATGTTTGCGGAATTTCCACCACATGAGCTTCCATTGCGAAGCGATCTCAATGGCAAGGTCTTCTTTGTTGACATCCACCGGCGGCGGCGTCCCAACAACGTCTTGGGGGTGGGTAACTGTATCCATAGCTTCCTCTTACTCCAGCCGAATGCGGGGGTCTAGTACCAGCAGCAGTACATCGGAAATAAAAACGCCAACCACCGTCAGCGCGCTTAACATTAAAATAAACCCGGCTGCGACATACATATCCTGTTCCACCAGCGCATTAAAAAGAATGGGGCCGGAGGTGGGTAAGTTCAGAACGATGGAAACCACGACCTCACCCGCTACCAACTTCGGCAGTTCAAAGCCGAGGCCGCTGACAAAGGGATTGAGCGCGTACCGCACCGGATATTTCCACAGGAGCCGGCGTTCGGGCAGCCCTTTGGCGCGCGCGGTATCCACATAGGGCCGGTTCAGCTCATCGAGCAGATTGGCGCGGGTAATACGGATTAAACCAGCGGTTCCGGCCAGACCAATGATAATGACCGGGATCCAAATATGACTGAACAAATCAACGATTTTGGCCCAGCTCCAGGGCGCGGCGGCGTATTCGGGCGAAAACAGCCCGATCATCGCTTTGCCCCCATATTTATAACTGAGATACATCAAAACCAGGGCAAATAAAAAGTTCGGCACGGCAATGCCAATAAAACCGATAGAAGTGATAATGTAATCGCCGATGGAGTATTTACGAACGGCGGAAAAAATCCCAATCGGCAACGAAACGGCCCAGATAAACAACACCGACAGGCCGGTGATGGTAAACGTCATGGGCAAACGTTCTAAAATCAGTTCTTTGGCGTCCCGTCTTAAATCCAGCGAATACCCAAAATCACCTTTGGTGATGATGTTGCCAATCCATTTAAAGTATTGCACATAAACGGGGTCATTCAAACCATATTGGTCGCGCAGTTGGGCAATCATGGCGGGATCAATTTTGTCCATGCCCTGCGACATCATTTCCGAAACCATATTCGTGACGTAATCACCCGGTGGCAGTTGAATGACAACAAAGGCGACGACGCTGGTCAGCCAGACCGTGATAATCATGTAGATAAAGCGGCGAACTAAAAACCTTCTCACATCGGTTTCCCCTCAAGGCGGTAAGCTGTCACGGGCTGTACCCGGACGGGATGTCCGGGTACAGCGACAAACCTGAGCGACAGCAGCTTACGGAATGATATACCACTGTTCTGGATAGTTGAGTTTTTCGACGCCTTCAATCCAGCCCTTAATCCACTCATCGGGTTGGTTGCCCAGCCGGACGTTGTAGGGTTGGAAGCTCGGCGCCGGACGCACCGTACCAATCACCCAGAAGTTGTCAGCAGCGGTTTGCAGTACCTGCTTCATCTGCTCAATCTGGGCTTCCTGGGTCGGTTGTTGCAGCACCATTTCATAGGCGACACGCAGGTCCTTGATTTCCTGCGGCGGTTCAACCGTGACAGCATCCTGAGAGTTCACGCGCCAGGCCCACCAGCCGTTGCCGTACAGGCCGAAGAATTCTTCGGGGACATAGTAGCGGGGGTCGAGCAGAGCGGTGAGGCCCGCGCCGCCTTCGCCGGTGTAGATGGTTGCATCAATGGTGTTGTTTTCGCGGTTTTCGGTGAACTGTGCATCAGCGATGGAGTTCAGCGAGACCTTGACGCCGACGGCGTCCCAGTAGCCAATCAACAGTTCCGCGACCTGGACCCAGTTGGTGCCGTAGGTCAGGTCATTGGAGATCGTGAAGACAATATTCAGCGGTTGGCCGTCAGGACGCAGGCGATAGCCGTCAGCGTCTTTTTCAGGAATAACCTTGTCCAGGTATTCGTTGGCCTTCGCCACATCATATTCCGTGTACTGGGTCGCCAGTTGTTCGTTATAGAGTGGCGAAGTTTCCAGTGGCGCGGCCTGTGATGGTGATCCCTGGCCGAATTGGAGGATTTCGAGCATCTCAGGCCGATTGATGGCGTAGGACATACCAATACGGAAGTCCTTATTAGCGAAAATTTCACCCAGGACGGTGTCGGGGCTGTTGCGGTTGAAGTGGATCGTATTCGCCACACCACCGTCGGACAGGGCCGTCCCCAGCTTGAGCGGCGCGCCGCTGTCAACAGCATCGTAATAGAGAATGCGGTTGTCGTCGCCCGCGTCTTTAACATAGTCCAGGTCGCCGTTAATCATTGCCAGCGTCCGGGCTTCGTTATCCTGGTAGGTCAGACCGACGATTTCATCAATATACGGGAGCTGGTTGCCTTCGGTGTCCACTTTCCAGTAGTACGGATTGCGAACCATCGTCATCTGGGTGCTGCCGCCGAGAAGCGAGGTGGGAATCCAGGGGAACAGCAGCGGGCGTTCCAGGTTATTGAAGTAGTTGTTGGTGTCTTCCGTCGGGCCGGAGGCTTTCTTGTTGAACAGACCAATCCAGTCTTCCACACCATCTTCCGCCGCGACCAGGTCGGCCACGTTTTCATTATATTTCGCATGGAACTGGCTCAGGTAGTGCTTGGGGAAGAAGGTGATATGGCGGCCTGACCAGGTTGCCAGGTTGTACAGGAATGTGCCGTAGGGATTGGCGAACGTGAACTTGACGGTGTAATCGTCAATCTTTTCGGCCTTGAAGTCTTCCTTGCCTTCATTGGGTAGCCAATCAGCGGTGGGGCCACCTTTGGTCAGTTCTTCGTTGAAGACGATGTCTTCAATATAGAACATGATGTCGTCGGCGGTGAAGGGCGCGCCATCCGACCACTTCATGCCTTCGCGCAGGTGGAAGGTGTATTCCTTCACGTCGTCGCTGACTTCCCAGCTCTCAGCAATATTGGGCACAACCCCGGAGAAGTCCGGCGCCCAGCTGACCAGGTTTTCCCAGCCGGTGATATACCACAGGCCGCCCCAACCAGGGTTGGAACCGGTAAAACCGACGCGCATCGTGCCACCATACTGGCCCACTTCATTGAAGGGGGTGACCACCGCCGGATTGACCGGCAGCCGTTCGGCGACGGGGGGCAGTTCGCCCGCGTCAACTTTCGCCGTCAGGAACGGCGATTCTTTAAAGGCGGCGTCCTGCGCGGAAGCCACCGTTGATCCCAACAGCGCGACCAGCACGAGGATCGCCACGAGGAATAGCGTTTTATTTTTCATGGGACGGTAATTGCTCCTGTCTAATCAATAAATTGCCACGACACAACGAACTGAAAAAAGGATCGCTTGCCCCCCTTTCCCATCTTCTACTGCGTAACATCCTTATGTTACAATGAGACGTGAAAGGGGCTGAGTTAAACTCAGTTTCAGCTTAAATACGGCCTCCTTTCACCCCAATTTAGGCCGGGGCCGCCGAGTGCCAGCGCAGTTACCTTTGGCGAGGCGCGCTGTCAGTCAGTGGTTTCCGGTCATCCCCTGTTTAAAATGACGGTCTCAGGCCGACAATTCCGGCCTGTTCGCCAACGTGTAGATGGAACTGCGCTGCACCAATCGCGTCCCCAACTGCACCGTAATCGGTGGTCGGTCATAATTTGCAGCGCGTTCGTAAAGCTGGCGGACTGCCAGCGACCCCATTAACTCTTTTTCAACCCGCACGGTGGTTAATGGTGGTTCCGTATTGGCCGCAATCCGGCCATCATCAAAACCTAGAACCGAAATATCTCGCGGTATTTGCCGTTTCAGGTCTTTGACAGCGCGCATCACAACGGCGGCCACATCATCATTACAGGCAAAAATCGCCGTGACTTCCGGGGCGCGTTCGAGCAACCGCACTGTCGTCTCATAAGCGCTTTTGCCGGTCAACAGACTGTCTTCAATGTACGTCTGGGTGATATCATAATCCGCCAGCGCCTTCAAATATCCCTGGCGGCGTTCACTGATACTGGGGTGTTCACAGCAGGTGGGCGCGCTTCCGATCAAACCAATACAAGAATGACCTTGCTCAATCAGATATTGAACGCCCGTGTACGCCCCGCGAACATTCTGAGTCACAACATTGTCACAGGTGATACCGGAAGCATACGAATCAACCAGGACAACGGGGATATGTTTGGGAATGCGCGCGGTCACTTCCGGGTCGCTAAACACGATGCCCACAATGATCAGCGCGTCCACATCGTCACTTTCCAGTAAGGGCGACCAGGTGAGCGCGTGACTGTGTTCATTCACGGGCAGGCTGGCATACATCATATTCAGCCCCAGCCGCTCACATTCGTTTTCAATCCCGCACAGGATCGTATAGTTAAATTCATCTAAACGGGGGATTTCACCGGGGTCTCGTTTAATCACAACCCCAATGGTGTTTAATTTGGAGGTCACCGCGGTGGGAACCCGAATCTGAAGTTTATAACCCAGATCCGCCGCCGCCTTCAAAACCACGGCACGGGTGGTGGGGAGGACATTGGACTTATTATTTAATGCGCGCGAAGCCGTACCGAGGGACACCCCGGCAGCTTGAGCTACATCACGTAATGAAGGCGCTGTTTTTCCCACAAAAATCTTCTGCCGAAACAATTGATATATTGATGAAACATGTTTAATGAACGTTCACGCATAGAATAAACCAAATCAAACCGCCTGTCAACAAATTTTAAAGATTTCTTTTGAAATACCAGGTTACAAGTGTGCAACCTGGTATTTTGCGCCGCCACAACGGCCTGGAATTTTCGGGCAGAGTAGGAGCAAGGTGAGGAGTATTAAAAACCTACCCCTGTGAGGGGGCGAGGTCAGATTTGAAAATCGCCACCACGCTATTCTACATAGCTACTGGTCGCATTTCACAACCTTACGCTCATATCGTTGGAGCGGCCAAACCCTGCGCCGGGTAATTTTCTAGCGCATCGCCGCGCGTTCCCGCACCAGGCGGCGGCCAATCTCGACCACTGCTTGCACCAGCACATCAAAATCCGCCCGGTGGCTGCGATGGTTGGTATTGGCAACCCGAATCGCGTATTTCCCCCCAATGCGCGTATACGAAGGAACCGCCACCCCGCTTTCATGCAGCAGCATCAGCAGTTCGACGTTCAATTGATTGAGCGCTTCGTCATCCAACTCCTCACCCTGGTAGCGAAAACAGACGATGTTTAACGGGGCGGGGGCCAGTCGTTCCAGTTCCGGGTGCGTGTCTATCAGGTCAGCGAGATAGCGAACTTGTTCCACATTTTGCTGGATGAGCCGCCCATATTTTTGTGTGCCGTGTTCTTTTAACGACATCCACACTTTTAAGGCCCGGAACCCGCGCGACAGTTGTAAGCCCAGATCGCTGAACCAGACCTCCCCGGCAGCCGCGCCTCGGCGGGCGTGGGTGGTATAATCCGCTGTGAGCGTGAAAGCCTCGTAATGTTCGGCGGGATGGCGCACCAGCGCGCACGCGGCCTCAAACGGCACATACAGCCATTTGTGCATGTCAAATGCCAGCGAGTCGGCGCGTTCCATGCCCACCGTCAGATGGCGCAGCGCCGGGGCTAATGCGGCCATCGCCCCAAAAGCGCCGTCCACATGAAACCAGATGCCCTCGCGTTCGCACAAATCCGCGATGGTGTTCAGATCATCAAACGCGCCCGTATTGACGGTTCCCGCGCAACCAACGATACACAACGGCTGATAGCCCAGCGCTTTATCCGCCGTTATGGCGATTTTCAGCACCTCAAGATCCATCTCAAAATTGTCGTTGACCGGAATGAGCCGGAGCGAATTGCTGCCCAGCCCCAGGATTTCCACCGCCCGCTGAATCGAACTGTGCATCTCTTTGGAACCGTAGACGGTCAGCCGCTGAGTCTGGCCCTGCACGCCCTGTTTCCGCACGTCATACCCGGCGCGGCTGTTCCGGGCGATGGTCAAGCCCACCAGGTTTGCCATCGAAGCGCCGCTGACCAGCAGGCCGCTGGCTTCGGGCGGATACCCCAACATTTGTTTACACCAGTCCACGACCTGCGCTTCCACCAGATTCGGCGCGTGATCGCCGCCCGCCAGATTGGGATTAATCGCGGCGGCCAGCATATCGGCCAACATCCCCAACGGCGTCCCGGTTCCCGTCACCCACCCCCAGAAACGCGGATGAAAATTACCCATCGGATACGGCAGCACATCCTGCACAAAATCTTTGTAAGCCGCCTCGGCTCCGGCGGGTTGTTCAGGGACGGGCGTTAAAAAGTGTTCCCGCACTTCGCCAGGAATGGGCTGCCAGACGGGGCGAGATGGCGCCGTCTGCAAAAAGCTGAACATATCATCTACCATCTGGTGGCCTAAGGCACGCATCGCCTGCCAATCTTCAGGATCGAGGGTTTCTTCGGGGTGTGTGCCATTGAGATTAACCATGAATCTACCATTCCACTCTCAGGATGAATTGGGGCTATTCACTGCCCAGGAATTTGTCTTGCGTTCAGGTAATTTTCCGGCGGGGCGCGGTGTGCCGCCCCCCATGTGTACCAGGAATATCGGATTTTCGTAGGGACGTGCCGTTGCACGTCCGGGTAACTATGTAGAATAGCGTGGTCACAATTTTTAAACCTGACCTCACCCCCCGGCCCCCTCTCCACAGCGTAGAGAGGGGGAGGAAAGCGGTTCATAACGGGTATTGAAGTCCCCTTTTAATGTCATGGAGAGGGGATTTAGGGGTGAGGTTGGTCAGAAAAGCAATCACCACCTGGTTCTACTGACCCACCCCCATCCGCCGCTCAAACACCGTATTGAATTGTTAGACCGCATAAACCCAGAGCGGTGCGCCAGCCAACAGCTGCTAATTCAGCCGCAGCACATAGAACATACACCCGCTGTCTTTGTTGGCGATAAAGCCATCCGGGCTGGTAACGCTGTTTTCCAGCGGTTCCGCGCTTTCAGGAACGGTTTTTTCCACCCGAAACGGCGCAAAATAAATGCGCAGGCCGCCCAGAATTTCGTAAGATGCGCCCGACCATTGGGTGCTCCTCGGTTGAGTTGTTGACGATGGTATGACCCGGCAATTAACAATGGCCCGGCGTTAAAGGCCAGCTAATTAAAAGC
>DATALK010000377.1:0-6423 GCA_036261085.1 Phototrophicaceae bacterium
GGCGATCTGGTCAATCGTGATGGCGTCGTCCAGGTGTTCCCAACCCTCAATGGCATCGTGCGGGCCGGGGACGGCGCTGGCGTGGTAAAAATGCTGCTGCGCCGCGCGGTTTAAAATGTCGAACATCAGCGACGATTTGCCGGAACCGGAGACGCCGGTGATCGCAATGAGTCGCCCCAATGGGAATTCCACCGTCACATTTTTGAGATTGTGGGCGCACGCCCCGCGTATGACCAGTTTTTTGCCATTTCCCCGGCGGCGAATGGGGCTGGTGGTTGGTCGGGTGTCCACCAGGTATTTGCCGGTAATTGAAGTTGTATCCTGCATCAGTTCCGCCGGACTTCCGGCGGCGATATCATTGACCAGGGCACACCGGAAGACATCGCGCGACGGGCGCAATTGTATACCGGCCAGTATTTGAGAACCGTGCTGACCGCGTGGTAAGGAATAACAATCGAGGGCGCGATTTACTGCGCCCCTTAAAATCTCAATCCGACATCCTCAGTCGGTGCGTTTCACGCCACAGTGGGATAAAATCTCAGCCACAAAAACAAACAAACCCCAAGACTCCAGCGTCGGGATAGAAGCCAATCCTGATGCTGGAGATTTTCCCATCGTTCTAAAGAGGGTTTATTCAGAAGGAACAAATTCATGTTATACCGCAAATTAGGTAATTCCGGGTTAATTGTCAGCGCCCTGTCGTTAGGCACCATGCAGTTCGGCAAAGCCATGAATGTTGGCAGTCTCGATCAGCAGGCCACCAACGAAATGATTAAGTTTGCCCTGGATCGCGGCATCAACTTTATAGATACAGCCGATGTCTACAGCCGGGGCGAAAGTGAGACCCAGGTCGGGATAGCGATCAAAGGCATTCGTGAAGAACTGGTTCTTGCCACCAAAGTACGTTTGCCCATGAGTGATACCAACTTCAATCGCAGCGGGGCCACGCGCGTGAACATCATGCGGGGTGTGGAAAGCAGCTTGCGCCGCCTGCAAACAGATTACATTGATTTGTATCAGGTTCACGGCTGGGACAGCAACACCCCCCTGGAAGAAACTTTACGCACGTTAGATGATCTAGTACGGCAGGGCAAAGTCCGGCATATCGGCTTAAGCAACTATATGGCGTGGCAGGCGGCGACAGCATTGGGCATCCAGCAAGAATTAGGGTTGGAAAAGTTTGTCACGGCGCAGATGTATTACAGCCTGGTTGGCCGTGACCTGGAACACGATTGGCTGGCTTTTGCTGATTACACGGGGATGGGTATTTTGGTTTGGAGCACGCTGGCGGGTGGTTTCCTGAGTGGCAAGTATAATCGAGGCAATCCGCCGCCAGCAGCGACCCGTTTTGCCGAGGCTGGGCAGTTTGTGCCGTTTGATCTGGAACGCGGCTACAAAATAATTGACGCTCTGCGGGCAGTTGCCAACCGGCATGATGTCAGTCCGGCACGGGTGGCGCTGGCCTGGACACTTTCACGGCCAGCCATCAGCAGCGTCATTATTGCCGCTCGCACTTTGCCGCATCTGGAAGATAATATTCTGGCCGCCGATTTAAAACTAACCGAAGACGATTTTAAGGCCCTGAACGCGGTCTCTGATCCCGGCACGCCCTACCCCAAATGGATGGTATTGCAATTAGATCAGGCGGAAGACCCGCGCCCGAAGGTACTGGAACCGGAACGATTCGCGGACGATACCCCCTGGCATGACCTACGAGGAACGCCATTCAAGGGCTAACCCATTGGCATTAGCATAACAACAAAACCCCGCCGAAACGGGGTTTTGAGCTATTTAAGTGAGGGTCAACCGGCGGCTATTTATGCCCATTGCCGTTTGCCAACGCAGGTTCTTCGGTCTTCACGACCTTGTTTTCCGTATTGCGCCAGTTAACAGTGGGTTCAATGAAGCGGTGATCTACTCGATCTTTATATTTTACCGCCAGCGCAATCATGCGCTCAACCTCGGCATCGTCCAACAAATGCGGCTGTAAACCCAGATCAAACAGATGGGTGTGAACGGCGTTGTAGTAATGTTCTTCTTTTTCCACACGCGGATTGGGTATTGTCTCGATGGCGACTCGCAGCCCCATCTGATTGCCAACTCGCTGTACCTGTTCGGCCAGACCGTTCACACTGAACTGTTCGGTAATCTGGTTAAAGACGCGATATTCACCAGCAGCCGGATTGGATTCGATGGCGAGTTCAATACAGCGCACGGTATCCTTGATATTGATATAACCGCGCGTTTGCCCGCCACGACCATAAACGGTCAGCGGATAACCAATCGCCGCCTGAATGCAGAAGCGGTTGAGGGCGGTTCCATAAATTTGTTCGTAGTCAAAACGGGTAGCGAGATCAGGATGGAGGATCGTTTCGTAGGTATCGGCGCTATAAACAACGCCCTGATTCAAATCGGTTGAGCGCAATCCCCAGACGCGACAACAGAACATCACGTTATGGGAATCATGCACCTTGCTCAGATGATAAAACGAACCAGGCTGTTTGGGGAACGGCAGCACATCTTTACGGCCCTTGTGTTCAATTTCAATGAAGCCTTCTTCAATATCAATATTGGGCGTGCCGTATTCACCCATTGTCCCCAGCTTCACCAAATGTGCTGAGGGGGCGTAGTCTTTAATCGCGTACAGAACGTTTAACGTCCCAATGACGTTGGTATACTGCGTATAAACCGCGTGTTCGCGGTCAATCATCGAGAACGGAGCGGCGCGCTGCTCAGCGAAATGCACCACCGCTTCCGGCTGGAATTCCTGGAAAGCGCGGGTGAGCGATTCATAATTGGTGGTGTCGCCATAATATTGGGTGATCGGTTTCCCGGAAACCTGCCCCCAGGTTTCAACACGCTTTTGCAGCGATTGAATGGGAACGAGGCTGTCAAAGCCATGGCGCACATCAAATTGTCTTCTGGCAAAATTGTCGAAGACGGCGACCTCATGACCCTTTTGCGACAGATACATCGCCTGCGGCCAGCCCAGATACCCATCTCCGCCCAAAATTAGAATTCGCATCAAAACCCTCCTCGCAAATATGAACACCAATCATAACAGCAACCAACAGAGGGGGTTACGGCTGTTAACACTTTTTTTAGGCAGATGGAATATTTTCTAAACTTGAATAATTCGGGGCAGCTTAAAAACCAAGCCCGACCTGCACAGCTTGTAACAATTCGCTCACGGTGTTTTCCAGCGCGGCCACCCCGCCCAATGTCACCCCTAAATCCGCCAGATAGCGCGACACCATCTGATTTTGCGGCGGCGCGGCGGGCAGCGGCGGCAGCGGGCCGGGACGATTTGCTAACCGGCGTGCCAATTCGACGACTTCCCGATGCGTCACATAGCGGTCACTCAGATGCACGGTATCAAACGGCAGCAGCGGACGTTCGACCAGTTCACCAATCACCCGCGCCACATCCGCGCCGTAAACTTCCGTACCGCCGCCGGAAGACGTTACCGTCTGATTATTCAGCACCGCCGTCACTAACGCCCACCACTTGGAACGTTCAACCGGCCAGGTCAGGCCGTAAACGCCAGTCGCCCGCACCGAATAGGTCTTAATACCCGTCACCTGCGCGAAACTTTTTAAGAACGCCTCCACCGCCACTTTGTAAGCGCCGTAATGTGTATCCGGCGAGGTCGGATGCGTTTCGTCCAGTTCGCGCCCCGGCTCGGTATGCGAAAAAACCGCCCGGCTCGACAGGAAAATAAATTTCGGAACCCCGGCCTGCTGTGCGGCTACCAACAGCCGCAACGAACCGTTGACATTCGCGTCCAGCCAGCCGCTTAAATCGGCCCCTTCCCCGCCACGATACCGCCCCGGCACATGTTCATACGCCAGATGAATAACCGCGGCCACACCCTGAACCAGTTCCGCCAGCGCCGCCTCGGAACGCAGGCCGCCGGTAATCCATTCTATCCGGGTGTTAAATCCGTCCCGGTTCGATTCTGCCCGCGCCAACGCGCGCACCATCAGCCCGCGCCGCGCCAACTCCGCCACCACAAACCGCCCGATATAACCGGTGGCCCCGGTCACAGCGATAATACCGCTCATCAGGTTTCCTCCAACCGAATAGCCGCCAAACTATCCACCACTTCGTGCGCTCCAGCAGCTTGTAACACCGTTACCTCTAACGAAGTGGTCAAACCAATCACGCCGCCAATTCCCGCTGCTACCGCGTCGGCGATACCAGAGGCGCTGTCTTCCACCGCTACACAGCGCGCCGGGTCAATGCCGAACATGGCCGCCGCCCGCGCGTGATCTTTGCGCCCTGATTGCGGATCAACAGCATATTCGCTGCCCAACACCAGATCAAACAGCGCGGGCATTCGCATCAGTTCCAGCGTCCGGTGCAGTCGTAACCGGAGCGAACGTGAGACTACTGCCACATACCAACCCTGCGCCTGCGCCGTGTGGATCAAATCGAGACTACCGGGCATGGGCGTTAATCGTTCCGCGCCGATGGCAAAAAACAATTCGGTCTTGCGGGCCAACAACTGCGTTCGCAATTCAGGTGTTAATTCAATTGGCGCGCCGGTATTCGCTCGCAGCCAAAGCTGGTAAATTTCCTCCAGCGCCAGACCGACCAACTGGGTATGCCCACCCACCACGCGCAGACCGAGAATTTCTGTAAACGCCTGATTCCAACTGGCAAAGTGAATCGGTTCGGAATCCACCAGCACGCCGTCAAAGTCCAGGATGAGGGCGCGACGGTTATTCATGCTGCGGCGGAACCGGCAGGGGGTCAGGCAGGCGGCCCTGTTCCAAGACCTGCCACCAGAGATCAATCATGGGTTTCAGCAAATCGCGCTTGGGGTGATTTTCTTCCCAGGGTTTTTCGTACTGGTAATGCACCACATGCACCTGCTCCCAACTCCACAAGCCCGGCAGATTAAACCACACATATTGCAGCGTGTTGTAGATGTAGGGCAACCCGTGCCAGTTCGGGAAATAAGTCTCCAAAAAGGTCTGATCGGTACGCTTCCAGAAAATGTCCGGCTGGTCGAGGCGCTCTAGCATAGCCGCGAACGTCTTACGGCTGGGCTGCGCCACAAACACGCCGCTGTTCAACCGGTGAAAATCCACCAGCGCTTCATATACATTCGGGGCGGCGGAGAATTCAGGGTAGCCAAACAGCCGGTCAATGTTGCGAATGACGAGGGTGTCGGCATCGAGGAACACAATCCGCTCATGCTCTTCAAACTCCCACAAGCGCAGCTTGGCAAAATTATGCAGTGGGTCGTGGAACTGTGGCTTGTTGCCTTTGGCAAACGGGGCCTGACGGTGCTGGGCCTCACGGGAATGCCGCGCGCGGAAATCGTCTGACAGCGGCAGTAGGTCAACGTGGATAATCCGGCAGCCCATCGCTTCGAGGGCGTCAAGGCCGTCCAGGTCGCTGACAGCCAGCACGGTGAGCGGCCACCGGGACTGGCACATGATTAACGAACGGGCTAAGGCGCGCGCCCCCAGCACATAGTCTGGGTTGGTGACTAAAGTGACATAACTGTTCACAGCAGCTCCAGAGGTGGATTGGAATCCAACCAAATCTACTCGAAGCACCGCCATTGAGCAACTGTCACTTAAGGCCGTTGTCTTTTAACGAGGTTGAACGCGGCTTAATTCACCAGATGGTCAGCCAAATCGAAGCAGTGATTATCACCCCGAACGCTGGAACCCACTTGCGCCAGCCCCAGATGAAACCGCCGCACCGCCGCCAGCAGCGGTGCGTAATGCAGCATTCGGAAAGCGTTTTCCGTTCCCCGCACGGTCACAGTTACCTGCCTACCCTGCCCCTTGCGCCTTACCGGTTGCAGTGTGATGTCCCAATGACGTTTGCCCTGGAACTCCAGGATGGTGATCTCGGTACCGGGGCGAAGAGCATTTAAAGAGCGCGCAAAGGCGGACTCGGCCAGATAATTCGGAATGTACCACCCAAAACCAAGAGCGCCATTGGCCGCAAAAATCTGAAAAGTCGGCTGCCAACCAACGTTAATTTGCGTGTAAACGGCAGGAGCCGTTTCGGGCAAACAAACACACGACCAGAAAAGGGCTTCGCCGCGTTTGATAGCGGGCAGGCTGGATTGAGTGTATTCCCGCAAAACGCCGATGATGTCGTCCGCAAACGGCAGTTGCAGCAGTTGCCGGTAATGGTGGGCCGACTGCCGTAAACTCCGCCGAATCCCGCGCTTCCCCGCTGTATCTATCAAAGCGAGATCGCGCAGCCACGCCTGCTGCATGACGGGTGACATGATCTCGTCAAACGGGGTCGGCTGATGCGGGTAAAACACCGCTGGCGGGAAGTCTTCGTTGGGAATGAGGAGACGCATATACACACCACAGGAACGATGCTCAAACCGATATAACAATTATGTCACAATTAAAAGGATTTTTAACACAACGATTTATGAAATAG
>DATALK010000180.1:0-2246 GCA_036261085.1 Phototrophicaceae bacterium
TGCCTACATTAACGGCTACAAGCAGGAAGTGTATTGGGACGAAAACGAGGGCAAACGCGAACGCTTTGAGTTGGTGCTGAACAACAGCGACTATCTGATTATTGGCACAAACCGGCGTTACGACTCGCAGTCCCGCATCCCCCAGCGCTGGCCGATGACGGTGAGGTATTATGACGCGCTCTTTGGCGGCGAACTGGGTTATGAACTGGTGCAGACGTTCCAGCAGACCTTTGAATTTGGGCCGCTGCGGGTTTCTGACCAGTACTTGCCGACCTACAGCGGGCCGGAATGGCTGAATGAATTTGAGGCTGAGGAAGCCTTCCATGTTTACGATCACCCGGCGGTGTTTATTTTCCGCAAGACGGCAGCTTTCTCCGCCGAAAAAACGCATCACATTTTGTATGATGATCTGCCGCTGAACCAGATAACCCAGGTTACAACCCAGTATGCCTGCCCTTGGTTGTCGCTTGATCCAAGCCAACCGCAGAGTACCGCCGCTTATTATTGTGACCCGAAAATTGTGGATGTGGTGCCGCAGTATTCGTTACCCGCCAGCGCCGCGCCGACGATGCTGGAATTTACGCCGGAGCTACAAAAAACGCAGTCGGAGGGCGGAACCTGGTCGGAGCGGTTTGATCTGGGTAGTATCATTAATACCCAACCGGCGGTCACGATTTTGGCGTGGTGGTTAGCAGTGGTGGTGTTGGGGTTGGCGGCGTGGCCGCTGTTGTTTGTGCTGCTGCCGGGATTGGCAGATCGGGGTTATGGTTTTGCCAAATTGGTGGGAATGCTGCTGATTGGTTGGGGAACCTGGTTTCTTGCCAGCGCGCGGATTCCGGTCTGGTCGCGGGCCGGGGTAGCGGGCGGATTGGTGCTGCTGGCGCTGGTGTGCGCGTTGATCTTCTGGCGCAGGCGGGAAGAATTTGGGGCGTACCTGCGGGAATATGCTGGACGCCTCTTCTGGATTGAAGCCATTACACTGCTGGCCTTTGTGTTTTTCCTGGCGATTCGGCTGACGAACCCAGATTTATGGCATCCCTCGTTTGGTGGCGAAAAGCCGATGGATTTTGCCTATTTTAACGGGGTGTTACGCAGCACCATTTTCCCGCCGATTGACCCCTGGCATTCGGGCGGGTATCTCAATTACTACTATTGGGGCTATGTGCTGGTCGGTGTGCCGACGCTGCTGTTGGCCGTCATTCCGTCCATCGCTTACAACCTGATTATCCCGACCTTGTTTGCCTTGACCGGCATTGGCGCGTTTTCGGCGGCCTTTAATGTGGTTGCTACTTGGCGCGAACGGCGCCAGGAGGCGCTGGATCCCGACAAATTGTACCGCTTGGGTAATCCCTGGGTGGCGGGAATCACGGCGTTGCTGTTTGCCGTCGTGTTCGGTAATCTGGATACACCGCGCGTGTTTGTGGCCGAAGGCTTGACCAAAACCGGTTACTACCAGTCGCCGGTGGCGCTGCAAGATTATCTGATTCAGGAGTATACGAAGGCGCATGAGGGGGCTGCGCCGCCGCCGGAAGAAATGACCCGGATTGGCGAACAAGCGCTGGCCGATTCGAATTCTATCACGGCCAGTGTGCTGCGCGGTTTGAGCCGGGTGATGCAGGGAACGCCGGTAGACATCGCGCCGAACCGCTGGTACTGGGCGCCCACGCGCATTTTGACAGAACCGCCGGTCAGTTCGGGCGGCGCGATTGCGGAGATGCCGTTTTTCACCTTCCTGTATGGCGATCTGCACGCGCACATGATTTCGATGCCCCTGATGCTGTTTGCGATGGCCTTCATCCTGAATGAACTGCTGCTGGCCGGGAAGGACGCGCGCCGGGGGTGGCTGCGCTGGTTGGCGCTGGCGCTCGGCGCGTGTGCAGTGGGGATGCTGCGGGCGACAAATACCTGGGACTGGATTACTTTCCTGCTGTTGAGCGTGGCGGGGTTAGGTTTTGCCTGGTGGGTGGCATGGCAGCGGCTAACGCGCTGGTCAATGCTGAGTCTGATGGCCCGTTTGGGCGGGTTTGTGGCGCTGAGTTTCCTGTTTGTGCTGCCCTATACCACCTGGTATGCCTCGGTTTACAGCAGTATTCTGCCCTGGGATGGCGTGCGTTCCCCGCTGTGGACATACTTTACCATTCACGGCCTGTTCCTGTTTTTCATTGTCTCGCTGCTGATCTGGGATACCGGGCGCTGGTTGCGCAGCATGTATGTGCGTTCGCTGCAAGGTAAAGGTCTGCTGCTGG
>DATALK010000402.1:0-1825 GCA_036261085.1 Phototrophicaceae bacterium
ACCTGTTTCTGGTCGGCCAGCGTTTGGCCCGTGACCTGCTCCGCCAGCTTTGCCTGCTGGTCGTCCGTCAAAAACGACTGCAACCAATTCGTCTGGGTATTCATATTCACCGCCCTGATAATGGTAATCATCTGCTCTAAATCCAGCTTTTGTGATGTTTGAATCGAACGCTGCGCCGCCTCAATGGTGGCAATCACCTGGGCCAACTGGCGCGCCTGCGCCGCCAACACACGCTTCTGCCGTTCCAGCAAATCGGAAAATTCGCTAATTTCCGTTGTCAGCAGCCCTTTAATTGCTGCCAGTGACAGGCCAATCAGCTTAAGCGTCACAATCTGTTGCAGTCGCGCATAATCCAGTTCGCTGTAAAGCCGCTGCCCCGCTGCGGAATACGCCGCCGGTTTCAGCAGTCCCAACCGGTCATAATACCGGAGCGTGCGGACAGTCACTCCGGCCTTTTGGGCAAATTCCCCGGTACGAAACAACTTCATAACATGTCGCGCTCCCGCTTCATCATCACAGCGGCCAGTATAAATGCTGACGTTACGTCACATGCAAGTGGCAACTTTAAAATCGGCCAACCCATGCTGCCGAACCGCCAAACCAGTGCTACACTACGGAAACCTCAAACGTCTTATTTTCCAAAACACTTAAGAAGGACACGATGTTCGAAAATCACCAACGAGCCATTCAAAAATTGACCGCGCTGTTTCAGGACGACCCGGCCTTTCTGGCGCTGATTATCGGCGGATCCATCGCCAAAGGGCTGGCAAAAGAAGAGTCTGATGTTGATTTTATGCTGGTCGCCACCGATGAAGAGTTCGCCCGCCGCGCCCCGCTCAACCAGTTGCAATACTTCTCCCTCGACCTGACCGACTATCCCGGCGGTTATGTGGATGGCAAAATCATCAATCTGGATTTCTTGCGCGAAGTGGCGGATCACGGCAGCGAACCGGCGCGGTGGGCCTTCACCGGCACGATCATCGTGTATTCGCGCGTGCCGGAACTGGCCGATCTGCTGCACCAAATTACCATCTATCCCGAACGGGAACGCGCTCAAAAGATGCAGAGTTTCCACGCGCAAATCCAGGGGTTACGCTGGTTTGCCGCCGAAGCCGAAAAGCGCGGCGACGTTTATTTGATGGCTCATGCAGCAGCCGATCTGGTTTTATTCAGCGCGCGGTTGATTCTGGCCCATAACCGGGTGTTATACCCCTTCCACAAATGGCTGATGACCGAACTGCGCCGCGTCCAGGACAAGCCGGAAAATGTGGTGGAACTGGCCGAAGCGCTGCTCACACAGCCCAGCCGCGCCGCCGCTGAACAATTCGCTGATCTGGTGCTGAATTTCGCCGATTGGGAAGCCCCGCCCGAAGGCTGGGGGATGCGTTTTATGACGGATGTGGAATGGGCGTGGCGCACGGGCCGCCCCGCCATCGAGGATTTGTAGGCATCTGACTCTCGGCAAAATCCAATTCGCTGCCCGAAAACAGCGAACAAATGTTCGAACATCTGTTTAGGCCAGCGCCGCGTATTTCGCTTATACTGATCGTAGGGTTAGTTTAGTAAATGACCACCACCAGAGGTGGTGGCTTTGAAATGTTGCACCTAGAAGGTGCGCTCCTACAGCGCTAGGTTAGTCGAATAGACGGCGTTGGGTCAGCTCCAGTTGCTGCTCCTGCTCGGCTTGCCACTTGACGTATTTGCGGATCTTTTCCTCGTCAAGTCCAATCGTGCTGACACCGTAGCCGCGTGACCACAAATGCCGTCCCCAGTAACGTTTGCCCAACTGTTCATAGTGGTGAAACAAGCGCAGTGCCAATTTGCC
>DATALK010000403.1:0-5620 GCA_036261085.1 Phototrophicaceae bacterium
GGCGACCTGATGCGTTTTATCAAAGGGCCGGACTTCCCCACCGGCGGCCTGGTTTACCGGCACATAGACGGTCAGGAAAACGGTGAAGATACGCTGGTCTCCGCTTACGCTACAGGGCGCGGCAAAATCACCGTTCGCGCGAAAGTTCACGTCGAAGATATGGGCCGGGGCAAGCAGCGCATTATCGTCAGCGAACTGCCCTATCAGACCAATAAATCCGCCCTGATTGAACGAGTCGCTAATCTGGTGCGTGACGGTAAAATCGAAGGCATTGCCGACCTGCGCGATGAATCCGATAAACAAGGTTTACGGCTGGTGATCGAACTCCAGCGCGCCGCCGACGCCACCCCGATTTTGGCGCGCCTGTTCCAGTTAACCCCGCTGCAAGAAACCTTCGGGATTAATATGCTGGCCCTGGTGGACAATGAACCGCGCCTGCTCTCGCTCAAACAAGCACTGAAAGTCTATCTCGATCACCGGTTGGTTGTGATCCGGCGGCGCAGCGAGTACGACCTCACCCGCGCCAGAGAACGCGCGCACATCCTGGAAGGGCTGCTCAAAGCCCTGGACGCGCTGGACGAAGTGATTGCCACCATTCGCAAATCACAAACGCCCGACACGGCCAAAACCAACTTACAAAAACTGCTGAAGATTGATGAAATCCAGGCACAAGCCATCCTGGATATGCAGCTACGCCGCCTCGCCGCGCTGGAACGCAAAAAGATCGAAGACGAACACAAAGAAAAAGTCAAACTGATTAAATATCTCGAGGGTCTGCTCCAAAGCCAGCAAAAAATGCGCGAAGTCATTGCCGAAGAATTGGGCGTCATCAAAAATGCCTACAATGACCGCCGCCGCACCATCATCGTGGATGGCACGGCCACCGCCACGCCTGACGCGGCAGAATTCCTGATGCCCGCCGATGATACCTGGGTCACACTCACGGTTGAAGGCAAAGTAGGCCGCAGTTTTGAGAATGTGCCGCCAAAAATCACGGCAGATTTAGCCGAACCGCCCCGCTTTATCCTGGAGAGTAACACCCGGCAGGTGTTGTACCTGTTTACCACCACCGGCCAATGCGCCACCATCCCGGTACACCAGCTACCACAAATTCACGAACTGGAGGAAGGCAGCCCGTTTGGCGACCTCGCCCCACTTAAAGGGCAGGAAATCGCTACGGTTCTCAGCTTACCGGGCGACTTGCAGACCGGGTTTATCCTGTTTGCTACGGCGGGCGGCGAAGTGAAGCGCCTACGACTGGAAGACCTGCCCGGTCTCAACGCCAATGCGTTTACGGTAATGGATGTGGAAACAGAAGACCGCCTGATTAATGTCCTGGTCACTTCCGGCGAAGATGAGATCATTCTGCTAACCGCTCAGGCTCAGGCCATTCGCTTTAGCGAAAACGAGGTGCGACCTACCGGTTTATCCGCTGGCGGGATGCGCGGGATCAAACTCACCGGACAGCGGGACCGTGTGGTCGGCGCGATTCTGGCCGTCGAGGGACAGTACGTGTGGAGCATTACCGATGACGGGGTTGCCAAATTCTCGCCGGTAGCCGATTATCCAACGCAGGGGCGCGCAGGCAGCGGCGTCATTGCCATGCGCCTGCCCAAAGATAGTCTGGAACTGGCCGCCGCCACCATTGGCCGCCAGGACGACAATATTATTGTCCTGACGAACCGCAACAAACCGCTGTATATGCGCTTAGGCCGCGCGCCGCAGGTCGGACGCGGTAAAGCCGGGGGCGACTTCATCATTTCATTGCGCCCCAAAGAACGGGTCGTGGGGGTGGTCAACTACCAACCACGCATCCGCGAACCCGAAACCGACGAAACTCAATAATTATCAGGGCGGCCAGCAGGTCGCCCTTTTGATTTCAGACCGGCCACTAACGGCCCTACACCACCTGTTCGGCCTCGGCTTCAATCCGCGCCAGCAGGTCTTGCAAATCCCGCGCGGGTGAGACCCCCAATGTATTGTCCAATTCCACTTCCAGCCGTTTGTAAGTGGCAACAGCGTCCGCAGGCAGACCGAGCTGCTGGTACAACAGCATAATATTCCGCGCCAGGTCTTCCCGCTGGCGGTTGGTCGCGGAGGCGCGCACATACAGCCCCAGCGCCTCTTCCGGTTTTCCGCTCTGCTCCACCAACCGCCCCAGGCTGATGAGCGCCTCGCCGTAAGTTTGCACCATTTCCAGGCGGCGGCGTTTGACCCACTCCATCGCCACCGAACCCAAAAATTCACCCTGATACAGCGAAACCGCCTGTGTCAGCAACCGCACGGCTTCATCCGGCTCGGCCACCGCGCTGTCCTGAACCATCTCGGTAAACAAAGCGGCGTCATATTGCAAATCAATATTGGGAGCAATCCGGTAGAACCCCGACCAATATACTGTCAAATCCACCCCCAACACCTCGCTGATTTTTCGCTTGGTGACGTGGAACACGTTGGTGGCTTCGCGCGTGGACAAATTCGGCCAGAAGGTTTCAAAAATTTGGCTGCGGGTGGTCATGCCCCGGTCAACGAGATAAAAGAACAGGGCGCGCGGCAGCGTTCCGTCCCAATCGTCAATACTGCGCCCATTGAGCATCACCTGACCGCTGCCCAGGACGCGCACTTCCAGCAGCACATTTTCGCTGTCATAGCGGGCATAGTCCGCCAGCATGAGTGACCGGCTCACGGGCAGGAAACACGCCTGCTGGCGAATGGCGGGCTGCGACTGGACAAAAACGGGCACACGCCGGGTCAGCAAGAGAATCCGGGCGGTGGTCGTTTGGGCCAGTAGTTCACTGACTAAACCCTGCAACGCCCCATCAGTCGCTCGATCCGCTTCATCGAGTACGATATAAGCAGCCGGTTTGACCTGGCTCTGCTGCTGCGCCAGGGCCGCCTTAAACTGCTCATCCACTTGTTCCCGGTTGAGTTCGCCGCCGTTGAAACGCACATAAATCGCGTTTCCGTCATTAAACAACCCCTGAAGCAGGAGATGCTGCCGTGCGTAATTTGGATGAATTACCACCAATCGCACGCTCGAATCGGTTTCGGCTAACTGCTGGGCTGCGATGTCACGTAATAAATCACTCATCTCGTTTTTCCCCATGTCTGAACGATCAGGCGATGCTTGCACTTTACCAGGATGTTATAAATCGAATATTATAATCGCATTACTAGCAGGTAGCAAATGCAAAACGAAATATGCCGGAGTGAGCCGGGGTAACTTGTCGAGGAATAAAGTACTAAGATACCGCTTTACGCCATATTGCGGCGGCGGGCTTCAATCACATTCGGCACTTGCCCCAACCGGCTCAGGATGCGCGTCAACTGCTGGAAGTTACCAATTTCCATCGTAATCTGGAAAGTCGCCACACTCTGTTTGGTAAGCACCTGAACTTTGGTCATACTCACCTTTTCGTCGGCGATTACAGTGCTGATGTCGCGCATCAGACCTTCGCGGTCATAAGCCACAATTTCCAGCGGCACGGGATACCGGTGTTCCAATGCCAGCGCGCCCCAATTCACCTGAATCAACCGCTCCGGTTCCGATAAGGCGCGAATATTGGAACAATCCTGCCGGTGAACTTTAACCCCCTGCCCGCGCGTGACATAGCCGATAATCGGATCGCCATACACCGGATTGCAACAGTGCGCCAGATTGGTGAGCATCCCGCCCATGCCCATCACATCAATACTGCTTTTGTCCGGCGCGGCCTGCGGCTGGGACTCAACCAGCACATCCGCCTGGGCCGCGAGGGCTTGCTGCTGGCGGCGTTCGTTTTCGAGAATCCGGCCCGAAATCTGCGCGCCCGTGATGTCCCCCGACCCGACGGCAGCCAGGAAATCGTCCAGCTTTTCATAACTAAACAACTGGGAAACGGTCTCAAACGCCATTTGATCCAGGCCCAACCGTTTGAGTTCACGTTCCAGCACTTCGCGCCCATTGAGGATGTGTTTATCGCGGTCTAATTTGCGAAAGTACTGGCGAATTTTTTCTTTAGAGCGCGCTGTGTTGGCGTAACCCTGATCGGGGTTCAGCCAGTCGAGACTGGGGCCGCCGCGCTTGGAAGTCAGGATTTCCACCTGATCCCCGGTATGTAAGACATGGGTCAGGCTCACCAGGCGTCCCTGGACTTTAGCGCCACGACAACGATGGCCGATTTCCGTATGGATATGATACGCAAAATCAATCGGGGTCGCGCCGTTGGGCAGATCAACAATGTCCCCTTTCGGGGTAAACACGTAGACACGATCCTGGAAAACCTCGGCCTTCATGGTATCCACAAAGGTGGCGGCATCCTGCTCGGTCTCCGGACCAAACTCCATCAGACGACGCAGATACGTCAGGCGGCGCTCGAAGGCTTCATCCCGCGCGCCAGTTTTGCCCTCTTTATAGCGCCAGTGGGCAGCAATCCCGTATTCAGCGTTCTCGTGCATTTCCCAGGTGCGAATCTGCACTTCCAGCGTTTTGCCCTGATTGTCCAGAATGGAAGTATGCAAACTACGGTAAAAATTGTCTTTGGGCGAAGCGATATAATCATCAAACTCGCCGGGAATCGGACGCCACAGGTTATGCACCACTCCCAACACCTGATAACACTGGATGACCGTATCCACAATCACCCGCACGGCCCGCACATCGTAAATCTGGGACAGGGGCCGCTGCTTGCGTTCCATTTTTTTGTAGATGCCATAGATGTGTTTGGGGCGGCCACTAATCGCCACTTTATCAATACCCTGAACCTTCAGCGCATCGCGCAGCACATCCGTTACCTGGGCAATATATGCCTGCCGGTCAGGGCGGCGCTCATCCAGGCTTTTAGCAATCGCTTTGTACGTTTCCGGCTGCAAATAGCGGAAACTTAAATCTTCCAGTTCCCACTTCATCTGCCAAATACCCAGCCGGTTTGCCAGTGGCGCAAAAATGTCGAGTGTTTCCTGCGCTTTCTGGCGCTGTTTATCGGGGGTCATATACCCCAATGTGCGCATATTGTGCAGCCGATCCGCCAGCTTCACAATTACCACGCGCACATCATCACCCATCGCCAAGAGCATCTTACGGAAATATTCCAGTTCGCGGTCAGCGGTGCGGCTGCCCTTTTTATCCACCTTAATCGGCAGCTTCTTTAACTTGCTGACACCATCCACAATCCGGGCCACATTCGGACCAAACTCATTACGCACTTCTTCCAACGTGATATTGGTATCTTCCACCACATCATGCAGCAGCGCCGCCGCAATCGCTTCGGCATCCAGCTTCATTTCCGCCAGCATGTAAGCAACCGCCAGGCAGTGGGTGAAATACGGCTCACCCGATTGGCGGTATTGGCCCGCGTGCGCGGTCTCCGCCCGCCGGTAAGCGCGCTCAATGAGCAGTTGATCGTTCGGGGTCAAATCCGGCAGCAAATCAAACAGTGATTGTAGGTTCATCGCCACCACATGCTGCATATACCACCTCAAACCGGAAATCTCTCACAATATCATTATAAAACAGAGTTACAAACCGTAACAGGTCACACAAAAGGTTGTTATAATACACGGGACTTAAAACCTAGGTAGAATTCATTAAAAATGACTGATTGCCGCTGTTACCATATGGGGACGGTCAGGCCGGTTTCCCAGG
>DATALK010000413.1:0-2814 GCA_036261085.1 Phototrophicaceae bacterium
GTTTACCAATGTCCACCGCATTCTGGACCCCGGCAAACTCTTCATTTTTGATCTGTTTACCATTCAGGGCTTAACCGAACAGGGCCGCAGCAGCGATTCTGTGATGGTTGAGGCGGACGATTTAACTGTCTTTGATACCCATCAATTGGATTACGAACGCCAGATGGCGACCACACGCTATATCATTTTTCAGCGTCAGGGCGCGAACTGGCAGCGCAGTGAAGGCCAGCGGATTTTACGCGGCTTCCCGGTGCAGGCCGTTGGTTCACTGTTGCAGCGCGCCGGATTAAAAGTCAGCGGCATTTATCAACTTAATTTAGACCCCTATGAACCCGGCGTTTCTCAGGCGTCACGGGTGCTGTTCTGGGTGGAAAAACCCTGATATTTGATGATGATGGACAACCTTACCAGCGAAACCACCCTAACCTTTCCCGTTGATCCCGAACACAGTGCGCTGCGTTCGACAGTTTTTGCCTCATTTTTTGCCATCTGGCTCGGCACGTATATCCTTATCAATGCCCTCTTCCCCAATGAAGGCTTGAACCTCATCGCCGGGATTGTAGGTTTTGGCCTCGCGGCGCTGCTGGTTTCCCAGGTCATTGAACCGGGACTGCGGCGGCGCTGGCCCAGCGGACGCCACCTGGACATCACCAGCGAACATGTCCGCGTGGTAAAAAAGGAGCGCGTGGAACAAGAGATCAACGCTGCCGAACCTTTTAACATTCTGCTGTGGAACTTTACCATCAAACAGCGGCGCAATCGGGTTCCCAAAGGCTGGCTGGTCATGGCCTGCGCGCTGGAACAGAATGAAAATTATCTCCCGGTGTACGCGCTCGTGTCCCCCGAACAGGCCCAAACGCTCCAAAATCAGGCGCGTTTTGTCACGCTCGTTAGCGATAAAGAGACGCCCAAAGCCATGCGCCAGGAAACCCTACGGGTTACGGGCGAACAGCGCCGCCTGCGTTTAGCCGAAAACCACCGCTGGGCCGATGGCGCCGAATTGGCCGCTGCTGACTTTGAACAGTTTCTCGCTCGCTTAAAAACGCAGTTTCCCGAATGGATGTCCGCAACCCGATGAACCGTATCAGCGTGCTGATTGTATTCAGCCTCCTGCTGGCGGGACTACCTGTCCAGGCGCAGGATAACCTGACACTTTTCACCCCAGCGACGGGCCACATCGCCAGCGGCGATACCCAAAGCTGGACGTTTCGCGCGGTTGAAGGCAGTGTGTTGTCGCTGCTAGTGCAGGCCACTTCTGGCGATCTCGACCCGCAGTTCAGCATCATCTCCAGCAGCGGGACAAACCTTATTGGTGGCGATGATTACAACTATCCCGCCAGCGGCGATGCCCTGCTGGAAGCCATCACCATGCCCCGTACCGACACCTATACAGTGCGCATCTCCGGCTTTGGCACGACCTCCGGCGACTATACGCTGACGCTGCTGGCCGGTTATGGACAGGTCAACGCCAGCGACGATTTCAGCGGGGCAGCGACCTGGAAAACCGCTGGCGATGCGGTGGAAATCGCTGTTGCCGATGAGGCCCTGGCGCTGGCGCTCAATCGCCCCCAGCAAACCGGAATTGCGGTCTATCCTAACACCAACTTACCCGCCATCTACTATCTGCAAACCACCGTTACCATCGGCGTTAACCAGGATAACTGGATGGTGGGGTTAACCGCGCGGCAGGGCGGCGGTGATTATTACCTGCTGCTGCTTAATGAACGGGGCGAATGGCGATTCCTCGTCCGCGACGACAGCACGGAAAAAATTCTTCGAGATTGGGTGTCACATCCGGCGATTGTCGCTGGCAATAAAACCTTTACTTTGGGGATGCTCGTTAACGGCTCTAATTTTGACTTCTTCTACAATGGCAGCCTGATCGGACGGCAGACCGATGCCACCATTCCTGAAGGCGGCACTTTCGGGCTGGCGATCCAAACGGGGGGGACGCTTAACCCCCAGATGGCGGCCCAATTTGATAACCTGTTTATCACGACCCCGCTTTTAATCAATAAGCACCCGGTGCTGCCGACACAACTGCTCCTCAGCACCCCGGCCAGTATGGCGCAGGAACTCCAGCGCCGGAACGTGATTCCCTCCGGCGGCGAAATGGCTTTGAACGTGGCCGAGAGTTTTGCTGAATTGGCAAAACCCGGAGTCGAGCGGTTTCTGTTAGGGCGCGGCACGACCTATCAGCATCTCGTCATGGGGACAACCTTTTCCTGGCAGGCGGACACAGCGGGGATGACGGGCTGCGGTTTTATCTTCCGCGCCGTTGATGAAAATCATTATCTCCTGGCGTATGCCGATCGCACTGGCGGTTATGGCCTCGCGCAGCGCGTGGACGATACGTTCCAGCCGGGCATCTTTGGCGAAAAGCCCATCGGCAGCAAAGAATCGTTTCATCTGTTAGTCGTCGCGCTGGAAGACCAAATCCATTATTATGTAGATGGTCTCTACGTGGGAACTCTCCAACTTCCGGCCACCGAAGGGGCTGTCGGTAATGCTGTTGTGAACTTTGAACCGATTAACACCTCCTGTCAGTTCCGCGATACCTGGGTTTGGCGCTGGGATTAAATCGGCAGCGGTCACAAACATTTGCGCGTAGGCGGGTCATGGACTCGCCTTTTTATTAGGCACATGACGGTTCGATCACCGAAAGGTTAATCATGACGCTGACGTTTGACCATGTCATCATTCTGGTTCACGATCTTGCCACCGCCCGCGCTGAGTATCGCGAGTTGGGTTTCAACGTAATTGACGGCGGGCAGCACGCGGACGGCCAAACCCATAACGCGCTTATGGTTTTTC
>DATALK010000420.1:0-4211 GCA_036261085.1 Phototrophicaceae bacterium
TCCTGTTGAACAATACTTCGCTTAAATGTTTGCCATCCTGTCGGTTTCTGTGTCCGTTATCACCTCCTTTCCGGTAAGGCTTGTTTCCGTTGTTTGGCTGTTGTAGGGGTGAGGTATGCCTTGCCCCGACAGGCATTTACCAATACGTTCTTATTCCCCATTACGAGGCCGAAGCTGTTGCAAGGCCACCGCCCCGACGACCAGCAGTCCCTTAGTCACCAGCGTAATATTGCTGTTGACATTGTTCAGGCTGAGCATGTTATCCAGAATGCCGAGGATAAACGCGCCCGCAATGGCTCCGGCAACCGTGCCTTTGCCGCCAGACAAACTCGCGCCGCCGATGACCACCGCCGCAATCGCGTTCAGTTCGTAGTTAACGGCCTCGTTTGGGCTACCCTGGTTGAGCTGCGCCGCGTGCAGAATCCCGGCCATTGCCGCAAAAAAGCTGCACAACATAAAGGCGGCGATTTTGATGCGCGAGACTGCCAACCCCGACAGTCGTGCTGCTGTTTGGTTGCCGCCAATGGCGTACAGATGCCGCCCGAAGGCCGTGTAATGTAAAATCAGCGACATGATGATGGCGACGATGAACATGATAATCGCCGGAACTGGAAATACCCCGTTGATCCGTTCGCCGATGATTTCAAACAGTGGATCGGCACCACCCGCACCGTAAGACACCGGTACGGCGATGTCGTTTGACCAGATATGGGCAATACCCCGCGCGATACTCAACATTGCCAGCGTGGTGATAAACGGCGGAATCTTGAAGCGTTCTGATGACCAGCCGTTCCACCAGCCGATGAACAGGCCGAGACCAAGAATCAGCATAATCGCCGGAATCGCCGGGAACAGGTCGCGCATCAGCAGAAAAGCCGAGCCGGTAGCCGTCAGCGCCACCACTGACCCAACCGACAGATCAATGCCACCGATGATGATGACCAGGATTTGCCCAACGGCCAGTACGCCGGTCTCGGCGACATCCCGCGCGACGTTGCTCAGGTTGCGCTGGCTGATAAACAGGTTGTTTCCGTTCCGCGACGGCGATAGGAGGATCGCCAGCACGACGACGATGATGAGGCCGAAGAAACTCTGGAAACGGAAGATAAAGGCCACCGCCCGGATAAAGCGCGGATTGTCCGCAATCCGACTGGTTAACGGCCCCCACCACGACCCCACGCCCGGCACTGCCGTCGTCAGGTGACTTTCCGCCGCTGGCCGCAGCACCAGGAATTGCAGCAGCAGCGCCGCCGCCGCATAAAAGGCCAACCAGAATCCACCGCCGGAGAACTGAAACAGGGTGAAAGTGGTATTTTCGCGGTCAAAGGCGCCAAACAGCAAATAATAAACAATGCCCAGCAGTCCCGCCAGCCGAACGAGCCAGGCGGCTAAGGGTCGGTAACGGGGTTGGAGGACACCCCAGACCAGCGCTCCCAAAGCCAGCAGCGCCGCCGCCGGAATGAGCAGGAGTAATCCCTGGCGCTGTTGGACGACTACCAGCAAATCGGTGGATAGCGGAGAGGTGGAGAGGGTGAGCAGATTTAAACCGGTAGCGCTCGCGCCATTCTGATGTAACCAGGGCAGCAGGGTGAACCCAATCAGCATAATGAACGCGCTCATCAAGGTTACAATGTCTGCCATTGTCAGGTTCGCCAGCGCCGACTGCCGGCCAGGGGGATTCTGAGTTATGGTTGTCCTCATCGTGATCGTTCCTCTACAGCGTTACCGTTATTCACTTTCTCGGCGAAGCGGGTGGCCGCTTCCATAATTGCTTCCTGATCGAAGGCGTCGCGGTTGAATTCGCCGGTTAAACGCCCGTCACACAGTACGTAAATCCGGTCACAAACGGCCAGCAGTTCCGACATTTCGCTGGAGACCAGCAGAAACGCCGTGCCGTTTTTTGCCAACTGTCCCACCAGGTGATAAATTTCAGCTTTCGCGCCCACATCAATCCCGCGTGTCGGTTCGTCCAGCAGAAACAGTACAATTTCCGAGAGTAAAAACTTGGCGATAACCACCTTCTGCTGGTTGCCACCGCTGAGGTTCGCCACCAACGTTTCAATCGTCGGCGTTTTGACGTTTAAATCCTGGCTGACCCGCGTAACGGCCTGCCGTTCGGCACGCTGCCGGATCACGGTCAGCCAGTTCATAAACAGGCGCAGCGCCGCCAGCGTGGTGTTTTCGGTTACGGAACGTTCCAGCACCAGACTTTGCTGCTTGCGGTCTTCGGCAATCAGACCCAAACCATTGGCAATCGCAGTCTGCGGCGACGTAAATTTCGCGGGCTGCCCATTCAGTAGAATTTTCCCGGTAACACTCTGGGGTGGATAAACGCCAAACAGCGCTTCGAGAAATTGGGTGCGGCCTGCGCCCATCAATCCGGCTAACCCCACGATTTCGCCACGCCGTACCGATAGCGACACATTCTCCAAAACGCGGGTCCGTCCCTGGGTATAATTCAGGTTTTCCACTTCCAGTACGGTATCGCCTATGTCAACTTTTTCTTTGGGATACAGCACATCCAGATCACGTCCGACCATACGGCTGATAAGCTGCTGCCGGGTAATTTCTGTCGCCAGCGCTGATCCAGCCACACGGCCATCGCGCAGCACCGTAATTTGATCGGCAATGGTAAAAATTTCATCCAGCCGGTGGGAAATATAAATGACGGCGACATCATGCTCGCGCAGGCCGCGAATGACGCGGAACAGATATTCCACTTCGCTGTCACTGAGGGCGGAGGTGGGTTCATCCATGATGATAATGCGCGAGTTCAGACTCAACGCTTTGGCAATTTCCACCAGTTGGCGCTGCCCAACACGCAGTTGGCTGACATGGCGGTTGCTGTCAATGTCCAGCCCCAGATCAGCCATGATCTTTTCCGAAGCGCGGCGCATGGCGCGGCGGTCTATCACCCCCAGGCGCGTTTTAATTTCTCGCCCCAGGAAAATGTTTTCGTAGACCGTCAGTTCAAAAACCAGATTCAATTCCTGGTGAATCATGGCAATGCCGCTGTCCTGCGCTTCGCGGGTATTGTGGAATGTAACCGTCTCGCCGTTCAGCAGCATTTGCCCGCCGAACTCGGTATACACGCCGCTCATGATCTTCATCAGCGTGGATTTCCCCGCGCCGTTTTCCCCAACCAGGCAATGCACCTGGCCGACCTGCACTTCAAACGACACCCGATCCAGCGCGACCACGCCGGGAAAGCGTTTGGTGATGTCCTGCATCTTTAAAATAGTGGCTGTTTCTGCCCTGGCGACCATAACCTATCTCCTGAGTTTGAGCGCCGCGCCGCACGATTCACGCACGATCAGGCGCGTGTGTAACACCACCGTCCGTACCGGCGCGTCCGGCTGGGCCAGCCGCCGCAGCAGTAAGTGGACGGATTCCTGTCCCAGTTCATAAGTCGGCTGCGAGACGGCCGTCAATGGTGAATGAAATTCTGCCGACCAGGGCATATCATCAAAACCCACCAGGGCCATATCTTCCGGCACGCGCACATTCCGTTCCCGCAGCGCCCGCAGCGCGCCCAGGGTCATCAGGTTATTGGCAACAAAGAGAGCATCAGGGGGTTTGGGTAAATCCAGCAGTTCGAGTGTCAGACGATAACCGCTCTCGGTCTTAAAGTCGCCAGTCTTAATCCATTTTGCTTCCGGTTTTAGTCCCACTTCCGCCAGGGCGTGCTGGTAGCCTTGCGCCCGATCATGGCCGGTGGTTAAGTTAGGCGAACCGCTGATATGCGCGATCTTCCGGCAGCCCAGGTCGAGCAGATGTTTGACCGCCTCGTAAGCGCCGCGCTCGTTGTCCACCCGTACCGCGTCTACTTGCACCGCCGCTACCAGCCGGTCTAACAGAATCACCGGAATCCCCATTTGTTGCAAACGATTCAAATCCGTTTCGTTGGTATCGTGGGTCGGAACAATAATGAGGCCAGCGACTCGCTCCGCTTCCAATACACCCAGGTAAATACGTTCTTTAGCCGGGTCCTCGTCGGAGTTACACAGGACAATATTCATCTGGTTGGCATAGGCGGCATCTTCTACCCCCCGGATGACAGAGATGAAATAGGGGTTCTGGATGTCGGAGATGATTAAACCGATGACATTGCTGGACTGCGCGCGCAAACGGCGGGCGGCTCGTTTGGGTTGGTAGCCGAGGACTTGAACGGCGTTCAGGACGCGGGAGCGTAGATCAGCGGCGACGGCGGG
>DATALK010000433.1:0-3768 GCA_036261085.1 Phototrophicaceae bacterium
TGGCGTCATTAAGGAAAATGCCGGACTAACCGCCCATTTCTGGTTGGGGGATTATGATGCCCAGGTTGTCCCGGATGCCGCTGGCAATTTCCAACAGATTATTCCTAAAAATGTCATTGTTTATCAGCATGAAGCGGGCAATCATTTCCCCGCTGATTATCCGCTGCGGTTGCAACTGCTGGATGCGACGGGGCAAACGCAGTCGGGCATTAGCCGGTTGTATTTTGGCAGCGGGTGCGCCGTTTATGTGGAATACTGGCGGGAAAATTGGAGCGGTCTGAAGATTGGCAGTCGCGCGGCGCGGCCACCCGCGTGGGCCGGGCCGTATGAACTGGCGTTCTCCGAATTTACCACCTCATCATTGGTGATTTGTGAGTTTAGCGGTTTTATTGGCACGGCTTATGACGACTACGGCCCAATGCACGATGTTTATATCCAGATTGCCAATGTTGACCAGGGTTTAAATAATCCTGAATACCTCATTACCGAGGCCGGTACTTTAGATGTTCAAATGGGGCCAAGTGGCTGGTATTTGTTTGCCGACCCGGATCATCGGTATTTGTTGCAGGTTGCCAATGCGAATGGGGACATTTATTTTTCGGATGTCATTTACCTGCCGCCCAAGCAGGGTTGCGAGAAGAACCTCATTAAAGTCTCGATTACCCAGTCCGAAGGTCGAGATGATCCGCCCCCGCTGCCTGCCGGGTGGGGCAAAAGTTAAGGTGACTGGGCGGCAGTTGCTGTCAGAATCGCCTCGACTGTCGGCTGATAAGTGGCATATAGCGTTGTCTCAGCCACCGCAGTTTGGGTCATCTGCGCAATCATCAAGGCTTTAACCAGTTCGGGTGACTGCCCCTCAACATAATTGACTGAAGTTGAACTGGTAATAGTCACACCCTGGCTGTCGCACATCTGGACAAAAACGGTTTTCAGTCCCGTTCCCGCGCTAAGTTGAATAGGGAGGTAATTTTTGTAAGGCTGCCAATCCTGATTGTCTGTCGCTGAAGTCGGACAGGGGAGCGGTTCTGGCAATTCGGCGACGCGCAAGTTGGTGACAGCGCCGATATGTTGGGTATTGCCGACCCGATCACCAAAACGGCGCGCATTTTCGTTATGGATGCGGAGGATCACATCGCGGGTGGAAACCGTTTGCGCGATGACATTGAGCGCCTGGCGTTCGGTGACAATCACGGGCAGTACGCCCGGTTGGGAACCCACCAGGATAACATAATAGTGGCGGTTGGTATCCGAATTAAAGCTGTAACCGATGCCAATTTCCCGGTACAGGGGCAAAAACAGCGGCAGGGTGGTTTCCTGGCCGAGTGACATGCGGCGGCTGATGATCGTCCGGTTCGCCTGCCGCGAATCAATAATCAACGTTTGCACAAAGGTATCGGAGGTGATTCCATTGAGAATGGCAGGGAAAAAATCTACCTGATACCCATCCGAGTATTTGCCAAAAGTGGTTTTTTCCAGCAGGTTATCCAGATTGATTTCCTGAACTTCGCCGCTGCCGCCCCGTTGTCGGAGGACATACACATTGCCCAGACTGCTGAGCTGGCGGGAAGCTAAATCACTGACATACTGCTGGGCAATCTGGTCGAGGTCGGCATTGGTCACCAGCGGCACCAGATTTTGTTTGCGCCGCTCCTCATTGATGTTTACCAGAATCGTTTGTTCGTTACTAAAGGGTGGGACATCCTGCGCCCATAAAACGATTGTCCCCTCAATCACCAATATCAGGAATATGAACAGGAGTTTACGCATTTTCCCCGCCCCTTAACTGTTATCACTTCCCAGGATGAGGACATAATACAATTTGTTGGTATCCAGTGATCGCTCTTGCGCTAAACCAACCTCGCGCGAACGCGCTTCTACATCCGCGCTGCCCTGCATTTCGATCATGGACAATAAATCATCCAGGGTCACATCGGCATCGGTGATCGTGACAAACATCTCCACCTGTCCCAGGTAGCCCCCGTCGGCGGCCATCGCCTGTGCATCGCGGCCTTCTCGATTATGGTAGAGGCTGATGCTGCTGAGATCGTCCAGCGGGACGGAACTCAAATAACTTAAGTGGCGTTCAGCGACGGCCTTCAGCGTGGTATTTTCAACCAGCGCGGCGTAACCTTGCTCCTGCCGCCAGATATTGAAGTTTTCGATATCGGCCAGGCTCGGCGCTGGCGTCAAAACCACCGTTTCGGTTTCAACCGTTTGGGTTTTCGTGAGGGTGGGCGTGATCGCCGGGGGCAATAGGGTCGGGGCCACCAGCAAACCTAACGCTGCGACAGTCAGCAGGGCTAACAGCACGCCCATTAACAAGTGGGATCGGGGCATCGGCGCCGAAAGCGGTTTAACCACTTCATCTTCATCGGTCTCTGGTGGATTCTGTATGGCGGCAGCCAGATCATCATCGCCATTGACGGGGACGCGGTTCAGTTTTCCGGTGGTCGTAATATTTTCCCCACGTTGGGGTTTTCGGGGAGAATATTGGGCCAGTTGCTCAAAAAATTCTGGTGGTGGCAGTTTGCCGCCGCGCACATCTTCGTGTTCGATGCGCACCAGCATTGACCAGTTGGGGGTATCCAGCGAACCCGCCAACCACAGCGGAAAGATGGGTTTGCTGCGTTGGTCGGCCAGCATAATTTCGCGCTGCACCCACCGCGAAGCATCGGAGTCGGGCGTGAGGATGACAACAAAGGCCGCGCAGCCCCAGAGCGCACTGACGATGGAACTCCACCAATCCTCGCTGCTGCGCAGTTGGCGATCATCAATCCACACATCAAATCCTTCATCGCGCAGTTTGTTGACGAGCTGGACCGCGTAATCTTTGTTTTTCTTGCTATAGCTGATGAAGACGTGCGACAAATTTGCCTCCCACCGCCTGAATAATGTGAGTTTACTCGGTTCACAAAATATAGGCAACTTATATTACCATTGTGAACACCGTCGGTGGAACATAAAAAGAGGCGAACCCCTGCGGATTCGCCTCCGAAAACTCCCAAATGGTATCAACTATCGCTGAACGCTGAACGGCACCTCATACGGCGCTTGCAGGAAGCCATCCCCCTGCACAATGACCAATCGGAGCCGGTAATCTCCGGGTGCAAGGCCGGGCACATACAGATTTTCAATCTGGCCGTTGACCACACTTTCAGTGTGGGTTGTGCCGATGGTTGTCCAGGAAGCTAACGGCCCGCCCATCACTTCCAGCTTATAGAAGTGGTTGCCATCGTTGGGGAACTGCACTGTGCCAATAATTGGTGTTTCCTGCGTCAAGACCTGTCCCGGCGCGGGCGAAATAATCACCGCGGTGGCGACGGTTGGCCCGTACTGTTGGCCGCCGCCTTGCAGTAGTTCGGCGGAACAGGCGACAGTCGGCAGGAACGCCAGATTGTGATCGCGGGCATACTGCTCGGCAGCGGCGGCGTCTTCCGGCACGGGCGGCGGCGCGATAAACAGTTGATCCTGCGCGCCCATACTGCGGGCGTTGGCGTCCAGGCTGGCTGGAACCTGGCAGTAAATCGGCGTCGGTGGCACTTGCTGGCCGGGCTGCGTCTGGAACTGAATCATGCTGGCGACGTTGGGATTCAGCCGGAAGGCCAGCACCCGGTAGACACTGGGCGAAATCTCTTGCAGCACCGGTTGATTCGGATCAATCGGCGGCTCCTGTACCGGCTGCATTGGCGGATAATACAGGTTGCCCTCGGCATCGGGGATGGCCGCCGGACTGTCCAGCAGCCATTCATTGCGGCGGGGGCAGTCCAT
>DATALK010000183.1:0-10776 GCA_036261085.1 Phototrophicaceae bacterium
CCTTTGTTTTCGGTGGCGGCTTACTGCTGGTTGTGCTGCGAACCCTGTTCTGGGTCATTTTGTGGCTGGTCTTACATCTGCCCCTGCCCCGGATGCCCAGGTGCGGATGGCGGGAGAGCGCCAAACATTCCAGCCTGCCGATTTGGAACAAATCAAAACCTGGCAGGAACAAGGGCTGATTGCGGGTTATACCCCCACCGCTTATCAGGATGAACCCTTTCTGCGCACCAAGACCAGCGGGCGAGTTTCCCTGTTAATGAATGCCATCGGGATGGAACCGGCCACTTACCCGCTCTTTGGACAATTGGTACTGCGCGAACCGGCAGACAAAACGGCGGCAGAGGTCTTACAACAGCCAACGGACGCCCTGCTGACCCAGGACATCGCCAACTCACTGGGACTAAAAATCGGCGACCAGTTTATGCTCGGTGGCGGCAACCTGGTGCAGACCTGGCTGACGCTGGTCGGAACCATCAGCGCCACTCCCAACCAACAGGGCGGAACCGTGATCTATTCACTGGAAACGGCCCGCCTGCTGGAAAAACGCGACGATGTGATTGACGCTGTTTCCATCAGGTGGGGTACACAGCCCAACGCGCAGGAAACCATTGTGAACAGTCCCTTCCAGGTATTGGTCGCCACCACCGATGAACACACCTCCAGTGCGCAGATTGTATTTAACGTCATGCTCAAGGGCGCGGGGGTGCTGGGGCTGTTGGTCGGTGGCATTGGAGTTTCCAACACCTTACAAGTGATCCTGGCCCGCCGTAAACTGGAAATCGCCATGTTAAAAACTGTCGGGTTTGTCCGGGGCGATTTGCTGCGGTTAATCGGCCTCGAAACCGGGTTCATTGGCGTCATTGGCGGGGTGGTGGGTGGTTTTGCGGGCATTGCCGTTGCCGGTAAGCTGATTGACATTCTCAACAATTCCGGTTCGCTGATGATGGCCTGGAAGCCCGATTGGACGATTGTCCTGGGTGGAATGCTAGCCGGTGCGGCCACAGCGGTGGTCTTCGGCCTGCAAGCCATTTTGGTTTCCAGCGCCACCCGTCCGGTACAACTGCTGCGGGAGCTGCCCATGTCCACGCCCTGGCGCGTCTGGGTCACCCGGTTGGCCCTGTATGGCCTGCTGGTGCTGATTTTTGGCGGGCTGGTTGGGCTGGTACTCGGTTCCGTTGTGGAAGGGATCGCCTTTGTTTTCGGTGGCGGCTTACTGCTGGTTGTGCTGCGAACCCTGTTCTGGGTCATTTTGTGGCTGGTCTTACATCTGCCCCTGCCCCGGATGCCCATGCTGCGACTGGCGCGAAATAACCTACGAAATCGCAAAACGCAGTCCAGTTTAGCAGTGATTGCCCTGTTTGCCGGAACATTTTCAATTGCGATGGCCGCGATGTCTATCTCCAATGGCTACGAACGAGTGATGGGCCAACGCGGCTCCGACGAAGGTTATAATCTGCTGGTGCTGGCTTCGCCGGAAACCAGCGAACAGATCACTACCCAGATGGTTGCTCAGGGCGCACAGCAGATCTATACCAGCTATAGCATTGATGGCGCGCGGCTGGATGAGCAGTCCATCACCATCAGCGGGCGCACCGCAGCGGATGTGGCCGCCGATGTGACGATCATGGACAACACGGCGCTGGCAAATTGGTCGGATGATGCGAAGGTTGCGCTGCTGCCCGTTGGCCCTTACCAGGAACAGTTTGCCGTTGGGGATAAAATCATCCTACAAGTCGGTGAACAGCAGCTTGAATTGACCATCAGTGGGTTCTATGCCCCGCCAACGGCTGCCAACACCCAATTCTTGCAACCGACAACTGCCGTGTTAGTGCCGCGTCAGGTGGCGCTGGCCCTCGGCGGCGAGCGCGTGCAAACAGCGGTCATCGGCGCATTCCCGGTAGCGGAACTGGATGCAACGGCGGATCTATTGGGCGAAAACCTGACCGACGCCCTGGTTTTCAGTAAAGCTGATCTGAACGATGCCCTGTTGGGAATTTACCGCGCCCTCTTAACCTTTGCGGTCTCGGTGGCGGGGTTAGCCCTAGTCGCGGGGGCGGTTTTAATTGCCAATTCTGCCGGGCTGCTGATCGTCGAACGCCGCCGCGAGATCGGCATCTTCAAGTCAGTCGGCTATACCAGCGGCCATGTGCTGCGGCTGCTGCTGAGTGAGTACGGTCTGTTGGGTTTTATGGGCGGAGCCTTTGGGATTATCGGTGTCGCCATTGCGCTGTTCCTCATCAACACCTCAACCCCCCAGGCCCAAATGACGTTTGAGCCGCTGATTGGCGCAGGGATGATGCTGCTCTCGGTGTTGATCGCGCTGGGCAGCGCCGCGCTGGTCGCCTGGCAGCCCACGCGCGTGCGGCCTCTGGATGTGCTGCGCTACGAGTAAGCCGCCTGATTTTAAAACGACAGGTGTCTTTCCGCCGGAGAGACACCTGTTTTTTTGAATCGGTCAAAACCCCCTACCCTGCCGCCAACAGCCTCCAGTTGGGTTTTAATCTCGAATCAACCGCCCCCACAAGCCGTTTTTCTCTTTGGTATGCGCGGCTTGTTCTACCGATACATATTGGGGAACGTCATCCAGAATATCTGGAAGCCGAGATTTACTCCACATCTCGACCAATTTTTTCTGGATCGTCCGCGCCGCTTCGAACTCCATGTTATCCAGCGCCCGCCGGTTACAGGCCCCCGCGCTGGCATAGTCCTGGATGTTCAGGTAAATCCAGCTCATATTATGCCAGGCCCAGGGGTCTTGGGGGTCAATTTTGACGAGCTGTTGATAAACCCCTAGAGCCTCCTGGTAGTGCTGCCGGTTCATGTAAGTACTCGCCAGATTGTTGAGCGCATACAAACGCTGAATCCCGGTTTCAGCCCGCTCAAACGCCGTTCGACACCAATCGGTAATCGTGTCCAGATTGTTTCCGTTTTCCCAATACCACAGTTCCAGCAGCGCGAACCGAAAACTGGTCTGGGCTTCCACATACCGCCGCAAATTATCAAGTTTGAGGCGCATCGTTTCCAACTGCCCCAGCAGGTTATAGATTTCCGGCTCAATCATGTCAATCTCAAAATAACCGGAAGCGTATCGCTGCGCCTGTTGTAAGAGCTGAGCGGCCTGTTTGACCCCCCATTGATCGTACTTGCCACTGCTGATATACGAGGCCAACAGCACAATTCGCGCCATACCCGCGTAAATATAGGGCCGCACCCCGGTTGCCACAAACCCCTGTAACGCCTTCATCAGTGTATCCGGGTGGCCCCGATACATCAGCAAAACATCATGCGCCTCATCGTAAATCTGCCGGGCCGCTTCTGTCGAAAAATCGCAATCCGGCATCTTGATCTGGTCAAGCAGGTTGACAAAATAGCGGGCTTGCTCATCAGACATGGTTAGTTGTCACCACCATACTTCAATCACCTAACGCCATTATAAAACGAGATGGCATCCGGGGAAACCAGAGTATCAGCCACTGGCTTAATGCCAAACCATCCCACCAGCGTCATATTGCGGATAGTATTATAATGATAGTGTGATTTAGGGGGACGATTCGATGCAGCTATCCCAACTACCTTCGATTTACATTGAAATCCACCAACCGGGTGATAAGGGCGATTTTGTCATTAGGACGCTTGATGGCAAATTGCGCCAGAAAATCACCGAGAATCGTTTGAATGAAGACCGAAGCTACCTGGAATTCATGTATACGGCACGCTTATTAGAAGGTGGCGGTATGGGTTTTGCCGCGCCTAATACCGACATCATGGAGCGCCAGCGCCAGGAACGCCTCGACGATCTGGCCCGTTATGGGCAACAGCTTTACCGGGAATTATTTGGCAAAGACAGCACCTTTAAAAACTATCTCAGGAAACAACCGCACCTGAAAGATGGCGCGCGCCTGGTGCTGCGGTTACACAGTACCGCCACCGAGTTATGGAATATCCCCTGGGAATACATGCACGATGGCGAAAAATTTCTAGGCATTCACCCGGCTTATCCGGTTATCCGCAGCCTGCTGGATACGCCGCTGGAACGGGATAATCTCAACCTCTCCCAGCTACCCTGCCCCTTGCGCATGTTAGTGATTTTTGCGCATCCCAAAGACGCCCCGCCGCTGAACATTGATGCGGAAGCCGCCCTGATTCAACGGGCCATCAAGGCGGGAGAAGAGCAGGGGTTAATCGAAATTGATTTTGTCGAAGAAGGCACGCTGCAAAATCTAGAAACTGCCATTGCCGAACGCGATTACCACCTTTTGCACTACTCCGGTCACGGCGCGGTCACATCGCTGGGCAGCGCCCTGATTATGGAAGACGAAAATGGTTTCAGCCAACCAGTGTTTCTCCACCAACTGCTGCCCATTATTCAACGCGCCGAGAATTTACGTTTTATCTTTCTAAGTGCCTGTAAAGCCGGGCGCATTACCGAAATTGAAGCCACCAGCAGCATTGCCACTGGCCTGCTGCAAGTCGTCCCGGCGGTGCTGGCGATGCAGTTTTCGGTGCGGGATGATCGCGCGAATGTGTTGGCAGAAGCCGTGTATGGTCGCCTCGCCTGCGGCAGCACGCTGGAAGAAGCGCTGCACACGGCGCGAACAACGCTGCACCAGACGGATGCCCAGATGAATGATTGGGGCGTTCCAGCGCTGTACCTGCACAAGCCCAATATTCGCCTGCTTGATACCCAGTCAGCGCCACCAGCCGCCCAAAAACGTTCCGTTCTTGATCTATCCAAACTACCACTAACCACTAGTTTCGTGGGGCGGCACGGAGAACAGCGCCAGATGCGCAGCGCATTACTGAATCCAGACATCCGAATGGTTTATATCTGGGGTATGGCCGGAATTGGCAAAAGTACACTGGTTCGGCATGTGCTGGAACGCCCCGGCAAAAGAGACCTTATCACGAACGGGTTAGTGCTGCGTTGCAGCGAGCTGACCCCGCCCGAACTGTACCAGACTCTGATGCAATGGATCGGCCAGAACTTCCCGGAAGCTATCGCCTATCTGACTGACAAGCAGCGGCTCTCGCCTGAAGCCTGGGTTAAAGCCGTTGCCAAGCGTGTCCGGGGAAAACGATTCGTATTGGTAATAGATCAGCTTGACATTTGGATGCGCCCGCAGGAAAACCGTCACGGGGAACTTGCCCAGGCGGGGTTGGTCGCCTTTTTCCGGGCGCTGGCAACAGCGGAATGGTCAATTCTGACCATCTTTACCAGCCGTTGGCGCTGGTCGCAGTTGATTGACCTGTGGGAAGATTATCTGCTGGAAATTCACCTGGGAATGTTAGAGGGACGCGATGGCGCTTTTTTGATGCACTGGCTCCCCCAGCTAAAAACCGCTGATCCGAAAATAATTACATCTGTTTCCAGGTTAATCGGTGGTCATCCCCTCACGCTGCACGATGTCAACAATTATCTGGGCAAACAACCCCAGTCAGACACTTTTGATGATGAAGCCTTCGCCAAGCGTTTAGCAGGCCGATGGCACAAGCTGTTTTTAGGGCAAGTGATCCCCCTCCTGAAGCCTGGAGAACGCGAAGCACTGCGTGTCCTCAGTATTCATCAGGGCTACTTTCATCCTCAATATGTGCAGCAGTTAGCCCAATTACGAACCCTGAAAGAAGCCGAAGACATCATGATGGGCTGGGAAGCCCTGTCACTTGCTTATCACATTGGAACCGACGAAAACGAGACGCCCTGGTATCTCATTCCAAATCTGGTGGATACCTATATCACCAGCCAACTAACCCCGGAAACCAAACGGCTCTGTCATGAGCGGGTTGCGCGGGTCATCGAACAGGACTTTGTACTCGATGCTAACACCTATAACGAGAAGAATAATCTTCCGCGCCGCCAGTTCGCAAACGACTTTGAGCAAGCGCTTGACTACATTAACCTCGCCCTACGCCAGCCTGATGGTCAAATTACACAGCGATATCTGAACATAGGCTATACCTGGTACCAACACTGCCATGAAGCGGGAAAAGAATCCCAGGCAACGGCAATTGCCCTGACCCTGATACCCTGGATGCGGACATTCCAGGCTCACGAATCGGAAAAAGAACTGATCGAAGCCATTTTGACGCGGACGTCCCCTGGCACTCAGGAAAATCTTCGCGCGCAGTACTGGCAGGCTACAAACCTCATGGATGAAGGCCACCAACCGGAAGCCCTGACCGCCTTCCAAAAACTTGAAAAGCTGTGCCAGCAGAAAAAAGCGCAAACGCTTTTGATAGATACCATTGAACGTCTGGGAGAAGTTTATCGCAACCTGGGCAAGGATGAGGAAGCTAAAGCAAAATGGCGAACAGCCCTGGAGCAGCGCAAAACGCTTAAGGATTGGGCGGGCGCGGGCCGCGTTTTGTATTACCTGGGTGAACAGGCTTACTTCAAAAAAGATACAAAGGCGCTGCGCCATCTTGAAGATGGGCTAAAATATCTGTCACAAACAGAACCCCAACAGGTGAACCGCCGCCTGGTTGCCAATCTGCTGCTGTACCGGGGCCACCTCTATCGCCGCGACAAAGATGATGTTTCCGCGCTTCAGCGTTATGATGCGGTTATCAAAATGGGCCAGGAGCTAAGCGATCCTTATCTTATTGCGAAAGGTCTGGAAAGCGCCGGTTACTGCTATGGTTTATTAAGACAGTATGACATCGCGGCGGCCTGTCTGTTAAAAGCCGTTGATATTTACGAAAACATCAACGACCTGGCAAATATGGCAATTGCGTTAACCCGGTTGGCAATGGTTTATGATTATAAAGACAATATCAGCGAAGCACTGGCGTTGTGTGAGCGCGCGCTCCGGCTGGCACGCCAAACGATTCCAGCCGCCATACCACAAACGGAAGCCATGCTGCTGCGTCTCCGGCGCAAAAAACGAAAATAAACCCGGTCTCTGCCTTTATCAGCCGATAAAGTCACTATACTAATCCAGAACATTGAGCCACATTTTGGCGCGGTGTTATACTTAACTCAAGTCTTTCGCACCCAGGATAGAGGTTATGTCCCAATTTCATCTTTCGCGCCGTGAGTTCCTGACCTTGACCAGCGCAGGCTTAGTTTCACTGACTGGCGGCCTGCCCAGGCTGGCTAAGGCGGCAGACACAATCACGCCGCCCACTGTCCACCTCCACACTTTTGACCCAGCAGCAACAGCGGTCATGGATGCGGTCCAACAAACCATGCTGGCCGCTACCGATCTAAGCTGGCTGAAACCGGGCGACTCGGTGTTTGTTAAAATCGCCTGTAACTCCAATCTGGGGCCGCCGTCGGTCACTTCACCGGATGTATTAGCTGGTGTGATTAAAGTGCTGCAAGACGCTGGTGCAGGCACGGTTTACGTGGGCGATATGAGCGGCGCGCAGTTTGTGCGGCATTTAGCCGACGGAACCACCGGCAGCACCCGCGAAAACATGCAAAAAAATGGTTTACTGGCCGCCGCCGAAGCCACCGGCGCGACGGTGTTTTGTTTCGAGGAAGTCCCGTTCGATCAAGCCTATATCCCTGGCGTCCCTGTCGTTGAAAATCATCACTGGGGTGCAGACCTCCAGGTGGCGGAAATCCTTGACCGGGTTGACCACATTATCAACCTGCCGCGCCTGGGCAAACACGTTCTGGCTGGAGCCTCGCTTGGGTTGAAAAACGCTGTGGGCTGGATTAGCGATCACAGCCGGATGGTTTTACACCGCGATGCGGCCACCTTCCACGAAAAGATTGCCGAAATCAACACCATTCCTCAATTGGCGAACAAACTGCGGCTGACGCTGACGCTGGCCGATCAAGCCCTCACCACTTATGGGCCGGATGCGGGTTATCACCATCCGCTGACGCAACCGCTCATCATAACTTCTACGGATATTGTCAGCCACGATCAAGTCGCGCTGTTGACCCTGCTCTGGGCGCGCAACCAGACGCCGCAAGCGGCCCTCAGTGAAGACCCCTACCCGGCCCAATCCAACAGCCTGAATTGGTGGTTTGTGCGTGTAACCTGGGACGACGAAATCCAGGGCTATCAGGAATTGCCAACAATGGATAATCTGGCGGCAGCAGAGGCTCTCACGTATATTAATTATGCTTACGATCTGCTGCATGGGGGCCGACCAGAAACCATCGAAGTTATTCCCGGTGGTTTGCCGCTGGATATGGCTTTGATCGAAGCCCTGACCGGTATTCCTGAATTGCACATTTTGCTACGTCAAACGATAACCGGATAAAAGGTGAGGAACGTCACGGCCTTTCCATGTCAAAAATTACAAATTCAATTTTTGCGCCTGGTTAGTTTCAACACCTCTAACTGCCCGTGTTAAACTGATTGGGTTTATTCGGGCAGTGACGGCAAACAGCGTGTTCACCAAGCGTTCTTTCTTTCGAATCATCAACCTGGGATTATTGCTGGTATTAAATGCCGCCTGTGGCACAACCACGTCTATGCCCACCATAACGGCTTTGCCCCCTAACCCACCTACGTCAACGATTGAAATTACGCCGGTGCCGCTGCTGCTAACGCCGATTGCCTCCCCGCAACCGCTCCCCAGCCTGCCACCGCTGCCGAACAGCCAATCCAGCAAACCGCTGGCAATTAATAAAAACATGCTGGTGACCGCCAATCCCGACAGCGACAGCCTCAGTCTGATTGACCTCACGAACAATACTGTCACGGCTGAAATTCCAGTTGGTGCTGATCCGCGCACCGTCGCCTTAACGCCCGACGGTCAATTTGCCCTGACAGCGCTGCGCGGGGATAATGCCCTGGTGGTCATCAGCCTGAAAACGTATCAAAAAACGGTTTATCCTATCGGCCATATGCCTTACGGCGTTGTCACCGATGGCCGCCGCGCCTATATCGGTTGTCTGGCCGATGACAGCGTTGTGGTCTTTGATTTGGAATCACGCCAAATCCTGTACCGGGTCGCTGTGCCCGACGCCCCCACCGGGCTGGCCCTGAGCGGCGCGTGGCTGCTCGTCACCCATTTATACAGCGGCAGCGTGACGCTGCTGAACATCGAACGAACACCGTTTATGGTCGGGTCGGTCAATGCGGAACCGGATGGCAATCTCGCGCGAACCATTGTGATTGCGCCGGATGGCAAACGCGCCTATATTCCGCAAACGCGCACGGGATTAGCACTGATTTCGCTGCAATATATGCAGGACTGGTTTCCTGTCGTCAGTGTGCTGGACATCGCCACCATGACTAGCAGTCGGGATGCGCGCCTGACCATTTCCGCCGCTGACCACGCCGCCAACATGCCCGCCGATGTCGCCTTTTCGCCTGATGGGCGCGTGTTATACACCACCCTCGCGGGCAGCGATGCGGTATTAGTCATTGAAACGGATACCTATCAAACATTGGCACGAATTCCCGTCGGCGCTAACCCCACCGGAATTGTGCTGCAAGACAATTTTGCTTATGTTTTGAATGCGCTGGATGGCACTGTTTCTGTCATAGACACCAAACAAAACACCATCACTGCCACTATCCCCATAACCACCATTCCACTCGACCCACTGCTTTTGCGTGGCAAAATACTGTTTAATCGTGCTGATGGGCTGATGAGTGATGGCGCGGTGAGCTGCGCCACCTGCCATCTGGACGGCGGCGCGGACGCCCGCACCTGGATTAATTTCCGCAGCGGGCCGCGTAACACTCCCGCGCTGGGCGGTAGTGCCGCGCTCCCTCCCTACAATTGGGCCGGAGATATGAGCGAATTACACGATACCATTGAAGACCAAATTCGGAATGTGATGTTGGGTGATGGATTAATTAGCGGCAGTTTCGACCCCACTACAACTACTGTAGATGCAGGCCGGTCTGAGGATTTGGACGCGCTGGCCGCTTATGTGGCCTCGCTCCCGCCCTGGCCCAGCCCTTATCGTGAGCCGGATGGTTCCCTAAACGCAGCGGCGCAGCGCGGCATGACGTTGTTCATGAGCGGATCGCCGGATTGTAGCTGTCACTCCCCGCCATTGTATACCGATCAAAAGACTCACAATTTGACCGGAGCGGGTTTTTCGTTGGAAGTCTTTGAAGCCTTTGATACGCCGTCGCTGCGCGGTCTATGGGCCACCGCCCCCTATCTCCATGATGGGGTTGTCCAAACGCTGGAAGAACTGCTGACGCGCACCGATCCGGTACACAGCGTCGCCGCCCATTTAACCGAGCAGCAGTTAAATGACTTAATTGCTTTTTTGCTGTCATTATGACCAATCCGACAGGTGGACTTATGCCTAAATATTCTTGCTTTCGCGGTCTTTGCCTGATGCTGGTAATTCTGCTTTGTCTCCCGGTCAGCGCTCAGGACAAACCACCGACTGGCGGCCAACCCTGGGACTTAAAATATGTCGCCCAAACCGGCCAGTTCGTTTTTTACGATTCTCCGGCAGGTGCATCTACTACTGGCAAGCCGCTGGACATCGGCGATTTTGACAACAATGGCTGTGGTGATGTCGCCATCACCGGGCAAAACGCGACCCACGCGCTCGGAACCTGGCGTGGCAGCGCCGGTCATCTCCGCATCTTTATGAATGCGTGTCCTATCGGCGGAAAAATTTCAATGGATGATGTCAGCACCCAGGGGCGCATTTTTTCCATCTATGGCGCGTATTCGGGTGATATGGCCGGTTCCGAAACGTATGTCGCCGATTTTAACGACGACGGCTACGACGATTTGTTATTCAGCGCCCAGAACAGCGATGGCCCCGATCAAACCCGCTCGAATGCGGGCGCCGTCTATCTGCTGTTTGGCGGCGGCACTTTTGCCGGACATACCGAT
>DATALK010000185.1:0-2665 GCA_036261085.1 Phototrophicaceae bacterium
GGACGGCAAGTATATCAGTCACCGCCATGCTCAGATTACCCAGATCAACGGCAAATATTATCTGGAAGACCTGGGGAGTTCTAATCATACCTGGGTTAATCAGATCAAACTGGTGCCGGGACAGGCGGAACCCCTCCAGCAGGGCGACACGGTGCGCCTGGGTAAAATTGAACTAACTTTCTACGAAAGCTGATTGAAAAACGATGAACGCCACCAGCGGTGCGAAGTTAACGTGTCCGCATTGTCAGGCTATGACCAGCGCGGATACTGGTTTTTGTGATGAATGCGGGCTGGAACTGACAACCCAGGCTTTAAAACCCGTGACTGCCGCTCAGGTCATGGCCTCCGGCGAACTGGCGCGGTCTACCCAGGATCGGCTGGTTTGTCCGTTTTGCGGCCATAGCTTGCGACCCAATGCCCGGCATTGTTCGAACTGCGGCAAAAAACTCCCGCGGGAGGCCCAACCAGCGGCAGCCCCGGAACCGCAGACCCGCCCTGACAGCGCACTGCGTCCCGGCCTGATTGTAGCTGACCGGTATGGGTTGGAGAACATTCTGGGTGAGGGGGGCATGGGCCGCGCCTGGAAAGCCTTTGACCAGCACCTCAACAAATATGTGGTCATCAAAACGATGGTGACGCCGGATGATAAACTGCGCGAAGAACTGCGCAAAGAAGCCGAATTCCTGATTAATGTGCGCCACCCCAATATTATTGCGGTTATTGATTTCTTCAGTGTGGCAGATGAACTCTGTTATGTGATGGAGTTTGTGGGTGGGCCGAGTTGGGCGGACGAAATCGAAGAACCGGTGAACCGCAAGTTGGTCCTGCCTATGTCAGCGGAGCAGGCGCTCACGCGCGTGAAGGGTTTGCTGCCCGCCTTTAAATATCTGCACGGCTTGAATCCGCCGATTATCTACTGTGATTTTAAGCCGTCAAACGTCAAACGGCTGCTGCTGTCCAACGGCGATGAAATTGAAGTGCTGCTGGATTTTGGCACGGCCTATCGTTATGACCCCGATAATCCGCCCAAACCGGCGCGCGGCACACCGGGTTATCATTCGAATCAAGCACTGCACCCGGATTGGCGTGACGATTATTTCACGATTGGCCGCACGATTGCCGAACTCGTGGGCATGGCCGAAGTTCATACGGAGCAGTACCGCTATACTCTGACCCCTGCCGATCAATTCCCCTGGATTCAGTATGATGTCTCCTTGCGGTATCTGGTGGAATGGCTCACCGCGCCCGCGCGGCAGGAACGTCCGCAGAATGTGGACGAAATTCTGGTGGAAATTGACGGTGTTTTGGGGTATGTGAAAGGGCAAAAACCCGACGCCCGCGCGCTGGCCGCCCACCGGCAAAAAGCCAGTTTTAAAGGGGTGACAGTTGAAACCATGCGGGCGGCGACGGGTACGGGTCTGGTGACGGGCACGGCTAAAATTGATTTGCCCGGAGTGCCAACCACCAACCCGGCGGCTACCGTGCTGTTGAGCGCGCAGGAAGCCTATCACCAGCGCGATTTAACCCGCGCGCTGCTGCTGGCGAATCAGGCGATTAACAACAACGGCGGCGCGGCGGCGTATGTCCTGCGTTCGTTGATTTACAATCAGGAAGGCCGCATCAATGACGCCGCCCAGGATTTAGACCGGGCGCGCCAGCTTTCCGATCCCCAGATTAAATGGGAAATGCTGCTGGCGGAAGGCCAATTACTGGAAAACCAGGGGCAGTTCGAGGCGGCAGCGGCAGCCTATCAGAAGTTAATGGCGCTCAAACCGGGCGACCATCGAGGGCGCTTGCTGCTGGCAGATCTGTATCGGCGCAGCGGCAACACCGGCCAGGCGATTACCGAATACCAGTCTATCATGCAGGCGAAACCATCTGTCGGGCAGGCGTATATCGGCGCTTCCAGGGCCTATCTGGTCAGCCAGGAATTAGATAACGCAATCCGGGTGTTGGAAACGGTTAGCAGTCGCAATACCAGTTATAACGAAGTGATGATGGAACTCATCGCCCTCTACAACCAGAAAGCTGTGCGCGGCAGCGCCGACAGTCTGGAACAGGCCGCCCGCGCGATTGCGGTCTTGCGCGAAAATGGTGTGGAGTCGCGCGTGTTTTACCGGCTGGTGGGAGAATTTTATCATACGGCCTATCTGGTGGCGCGGCAGGCCGGGAAAATGCCTAAAGTTAATTGGCCGGATGAACACATCCGTTCCCTGCGGGATTTATCGGTGCAGAACGAACGCGCCTGGCGGGATTATCTGGCGCGGGATGCTGATGCCAACCGCAGGACATCCTCAACCGTATCAATGACGGCGTTAAATTTCGCGCCCTGCATCGAACCGGAAACATCACAAATCAGCGAAATGGCCGTATTCTGCGACTGCTCCTGACCTTCGTTGGCCGTAATGGAAACGACCCCCCAAACGGAGTTGGTGGTCGGGCTGATATAGGGATTGTAGTATACTTTGAGTTGAAAAGCGCCGGACATACAACCTCCTCAGTTAGAGCAATGCCCAGGTACGGGCGTTCAGAATCCGGTTATTGATGACATCTTCGCGGTTGGCATCAGCATCCCGCGCCAGATAATCCCGCCAGGCGCGTTCGTTCTGCACCGATAAATCCCGCAGGGAACGGATGTGTTCATCCGGCCAATTAACTTTAGGCA
>DATALK010000449.1:0-2303 GCA_036261085.1 Phototrophicaceae bacterium
GTTTAAGCCGGAACCAACAGCGGTTCCGCCAATGCCCAAACGGCGCAGACTTTCTGCCGCCAGCTCGATTTTCTGGGTACCGCGCTCAACGGCTTTCGCCCACGCGCCCACTTCCTGTCCCAGACGCACCGGCACGGCATCCTGGAGGTGTGTCCGGCCACTTTTAACTACGTTGTCCCATTCAGCGGATTTCGCGCGGAAAGCATATTCCAGCGTTCGCAGCGCGTTCACCAGCTCATCTACCCGCCACAGCGCCCCCAACCGAATCGCCGTTGGGATGGTATCGTTGGTACTCTGCGCCATGTTCACATGATCGTTCGGGTTCACCGGCTTTTTGGGGTCATCCAGCTTGTAACCGAGAATTTCATTCGCCCGGTTCGCAATGACTTCGTTCATATTCATATTGTGGCTGGTTCCCGCGCCCGCCTGGAACGGGTCGACCACGAACTCCGCATTGAGCTTACCAGCCAGCACTTCGTCGGCGGCCTGCATAATGGCGCGCGCCATTGGCGCTTCCAGTAACCCCAGGTCAAGGTGAACTTCCGCCGCCGCCCGTTTGATAAGCGCCATTGACCAGATAAACGCCGGATAGGGTTTTAAGCCGCTGACCGGGAAATTATCCACTGCCCGCTGCGTCTGCGCGCCATAATAAGCTATTTCCGGCACGTTCACTGGGCCAAGAGAGTCTTTCTCTACACGAAATTCTGCCATGACGCTGACATGCTCCTCATCTTGAAATCAAAAGGCGGTACGATTGTACCGCCTTTGGTCACAGGATGCGATGAATTAAATAACCGAAAGGCCACGAACAATGTCGTGTTCTGCGAGCCGACCCGTTACTTGGCCGCCGCGTACCGCCGCGCCACTTCCGGCCAATTCACCACGTTCCACCAGGCGGCCACATAATCCGCGCGGCGGTTCTGGTAATTCAGATAATAGGCGTGTTCCCACACATCCAGGCACAGAATCGGTTTCTTGCCTTCCGACAGCGGGGTATCCTGATTCGCCGTTGAGACAATGCTTAGGCCGCCGTTATCCACAATCAACCACGCCCAACCGGAACCAAACCGGCCCATTGCCGCCGCCGAAAATTGCTCCTTAAACGTCGCAAAACTGCCAAACCTGGCCGTAATCGCCGCCGCCAGCTCGCCCGTCGGTTCGCCACCTGCGTGCGGGGCCATGACTTCCCAGAACATATTGTGATTGAGAACACCACCGCCATTATTCCGCACCGCTGTCCGAATATTTTCCGGCACGGCGTTCAGATCGGACAACAGCGCTTCCAGGCTCTTGGCCTGCAAAGCCGCCTGGCCGTCCAACGCTTTATTGAGATTGGCAACATAGGTCGCATGATGTTTATCGTGGTGGATTTCCATCGTGCGGGCATCAACATGGGGTTCGAGTGCATTCGATGGATACGGCAGAGGAGGAAGTTCAAAAGCCATAATACCGCTTCTCCTTGGGGGTTAATATACCAGTAGAGATATAGAAGTATCTTAGCATAACCCCTACCCCCTGTCTAAGAAAAATGACCGAATCTCATTGAACTCTGATATATCCATTTGGAATATGGCTCTTTGACCCGCTTTTCTCATCGTGCTATTATCCAGAATATTCATCCGTAAATTGGCGTTTGCAACCGGCAGGAATGGCCTTTCGTCCTGCCGCTTGTTTGTCTGACGCCCGAAAGAAAATAATGGCGTCTAAAGTCCCGGCAACCGCTCCATCCACCCGCCCGCAGGCCACATTCCAGGCGTATCTGGTGATTATTCTGGGCTTGGCCGCCATCTCGATGGGGTCAATTTTTATTCGGCTGGCCCAGCAGGAACACCTGCCATCGTTATTTATCGCCGCTGGCCGGTTGACAATTGCCGCCCTGATTTTGACCCCCTTTGCGCTGCGCTCCCATACCGATGAAATTCGCCGTTTGCAGCGTTCGGATTTGCTGCTGGCGGGCATTTCTGGCGTTTTCCTGGCAATCCACTTTGCCACCTGGGTCGCCTCGCTGGAATATACCAGTGTGTTAATCAGCGTTGTGCTGGTCAACACCCATCCCCTGTGGGTTGCCTTGCTGGAAGTGCTGCTGCTGAAGGCACGCCTGGGGCGCTTGGTGATTCTGGGCCTGGTTATCGGACTGGCGGGCAGTATCTTCGTCGCGCTCCCGGCGGACGGCACGCTGGCCGTTGGCAACAATCCACTGCTCGGCAGCGGGCTGGCGATAGCAGGCGCAATTGCCGTTGCTATTTATTTTGCCATTGGGCGGAAACTGCGCGGCGGCCTGTCGCTGCTGGCCTACATCTGGC
>DATALK010000451.1:0-7220 GCA_036261085.1 Phototrophicaceae bacterium
CTGTGGGATCGGACAGGCGACTTCCAAATCCATCGCGTCGTCACATTCCTCACAACCATGCCAGATTACCAGGTAACAGGTTTCGGCAGAACAGATTCGGGGCATGTTCCGGCTCAAACAGGCGGAAATCCAAACACTGATCGAGGAAGAACAGGCGCGGTTGCTGCGTTTGGAAGGCCGTTTACAGCAGATTGAGTGCGAGCCGGGAAAACTGCCGCCGCATGAAATCATCCTTAAACAGGTTGAGCCGCAGTTGGTGCTGTCTTTTCGCCAACAGACCAGTCCGGCAGTGATTCCACAAATGCACGCGGAATTACAACAGCAGCTCCAACATGCGGGCCTGGCCTTAACCAGTTACCTGGTAATCTGGCATGGTTGTGAGGAATGTGACGACGCGATGGATTTGGAAGTCGCCTGTCCGATCCCACAGGCCATTTCTGGCAAACACCACCTCCGAGTGCAGACCCTGGCTGCTGAGCCAACGGTAGCCAGCATTCTGCATCCGTGTGAACCGCAGCATGTCTGTCCAGCCAGCCTGGAACTGGCCGGTTGGATTGAAGCCAACCATTACCAGATGGCGGCCAATCACCCCCGGCGTGAAGTTTATCTCACACCGGAGGCTGGCGGTTTATATATTGCTGAAGTGCAAATTCCGGTGCAAGCCCGTAATTAACCAATCCCTATTTGCAAAATTTATCGTCCTCAGGAGGAATTTCATGCCTACGATGAAGGCTGTTCGGATTCATAACTGGGGTGGCAATGATGAAGTTGCCATCGAAGACCTGGAGCATCCAACTATTGGCGCGGATGAAGTGTTGATTCGATTACAGGCGGCGGGTGTCAATCCGGTAGATTGGAAAATCCGCGAAGGGTATTTGCGGCAGTGGTTTTCCCTGCCGTTAACGTTAGGCATAGACGGCGCGGGAAATGTCATTGCGGTGGGGGCGAACGTCCACAACTTCACTGTCGGTGATGCCGTTTATGGCCGTTTTATGAACACCTTTGCGGAATTCACCACCGCCAAAGCAGCGGAGATTGCGTTGAAGCCGAAAACCCTGGATTACATTCATGCCGCTGCGCTTCCGGTAGCCGCGCTCACGGCCTGGAATGCTCTGATCGAACGGGCCAATGTCCAGGCCGGACAAAATGTCTTGATTCATGCGGCGGCGGGTGGGGTGGGCAGTTTTGGGGTGCAGTTTGCCAAAGCGCGTGGAGCGTATGTCATCGGGACGGCTTCGGCTAACAACTATGCTTACTTGTGTGAACTCGGTACGGATGAATTTCTGGATTACCACACCACCCATTTTGCAGCGGTAGTTCCTCAAGTGGATGTCATCCTGGATGCGGTTGGCGGCGAAACGCTGGAACGTTCCTATGCGCTTGTGAAGCCGGGCGGCACCTTAATCACCATTGTCGGGGAACCGCCGCCAGAGAAAGCCGCAAAATATGGCATCACCGTTTTGAGCGGCGATTTTTCCCAAGCCAGCGGCACGGCCTTACAGGAAATTGCGCGCCTGATTGATACCGGACGGGTGAAAGTTCATGTCAATCACGTTTATCCCCTGGCCGCCGTCAAACAGGCATTGGCCGACAGCCAGGCGGGGCATACGCGCGGCAAGCTGGTGCTGCAAATTGGGGATTAAGACCGGTTTCCAACGGATGTGGCAAGAAACCAAGATGACTTTCTTCAAGTAGTTGAGCGCAATTTCAAAAATCGGCTGGCATCGGCAGCGTCAAATCGGCTCCGATGCCAGCTAAAGGGTGACAGGGGTTTTAGGCTACCGGAACAGCAGTCAGAGGCGTGGTTTGCGGCAGATTGCAAATAATCCGCGCCAGGGTTTCAACCGTGCAATCAATTTCCGATTGGGTGGTGTGTAACCCTACCGTCAAGCGCAGGCTGGAGGACGCCAGTTCCGGGCCGTAGCCTAATGCCAGCAGCACGCTGGACGGCTGTGTATTCCCCGTTTTGCAGGCCGACGCGGCACTGGCCGCAATGCCCTGCTCATTCAGTTGGCCGAGCAGATCAAAGTTTTCTAACCCCTCGAACACAAAACTGGCATGGGATGACAGCCGGTGTTCGGGGTGGCCGGTTAGCTGCGCGGTGGAGATGGCGCTGAGAATCCCAGTAATTAACTGATCCCGCAGGCTTTGGTAGTAGGCGGTGCGCTCCGCCAGTTCGTCATAGGCGAGCTTTAATGCGGCGGCCAGACCTACAATCAACGGTGTGTTGTGGGTTCCGGCCCGTAAGCCGCGCTCGTGACCGCCGCCCGTTTGCGCCGGAATGAGGTTCACCCCATCCCGCACATACAGCGCGCCGACCCCTTTCGGGCCGTAGAATTTGTGGCCGGAGATGCTTAATAAATCCACACCCAACCGCTGCACATCAAGATCAAGCTGACCGGCAGCCTGCACCGCGTCGGTATGGAACAACACGCTGCGTCCATGCGCCGCTGCCGCTAACGCCGCAATCGGCTGAATCGTGCCGACCTCGTTGTTGGCATAAATCACGCTGGCAACAGTGGTTGTGGGGCGGCAGGCGGCGCGGAATTCGTCCACGCTGACCGTACCACAGCCATCTACCGGGAGGATCGTGCTTTCAAATCCCTGGAACTGCGCCAGTTGTTCAACCGTTTTCCCAATCGCGCCGTGTTCAATCGGCGTGGTGATGAGATGTTTGCCCTTACCACTCCGGCGTCCGGCCCAGGCTGCACCGCGCACCGCCAGGTTATCGCTCTCCGAACCACAGCCGGTAAAAATGATCTCGTGCGGCTGGCAGTTCAGGACACCAGCGATGGTTTCGCGGGCATCTTCGATAGCTTTTTCGGCATCGCGGCCAAAGGCATGGCCGGAGGAGGCGTTGCCGTACACTTCGGTGAAGTAGGGCAGCATGGCGTCAACAACACGCGGGTCTACCGGAGTCGTGGCGGAATGATCGAGATAAATAGGGGTCATGGTCTGGGTTTCCTTTCGTCGGTGAACCGGAATAAAAAACGCCTCGTGTTGCATCAGCACGAGGCGCTGTATATACGTCCACCACCGTCAATTTAGTTGCCACAGTTGGACTGTGACCACATCTCCACAACGGTGGAAGGGCACCTTGGGTTGACTACCCAGGTTGCCGGACTCTGTTGCCAGAGCCTCTCTTGATGCATGGTTCCAAGTTAACGTAGAAATCGCCGCCTGTCAAGACCATTGGCCTGAAAAATGCGGCCAATGGTCTGGTTGCCAAGCTAATTCATGCTACTGACTGAGGAAATTCAGGATGATGTCATTAAATTCCTCCGTATTTTCCCACATCGCAAAATGTCCAACACCACCCAGCAGCACCAGGTCAGACGTTGGAATCAGCTTTGCCATTTCCAGATCATGTTCGGGATAAATGGCTTCTTCTTCAATGCCGTCCAGAATCAGGGTTGGCACAGTGATACTCTGCATCTGATCTTCCGTATAATTTGGCTCCGTCGCCCACATGTTATTGATGTTCGCCAGAAAAGTTTCGAAATTGTCGGGGTTGGGTGAAATACGCGCGTAATCTTTCGCGGCCATCTCAATATAGGCGTTAAACCGTTCGCTGTCGCCAATATCCGTCCGCACACCGGAGGGGTTATAATTCGCGCCATAAGCGACCAGCTTTTTGAGGCGTTCAGGATGATGGATGGCGATGTCCAGCCCAATAATGCCGCCGTCGCTCCAGCCGACCAGATTCGTGGCGTCAATTTTCAGGTAATCCAGCAGCGCCAGCACGTCCGAGGCCATCAGCGCGTAGCCAATTTGCTGCTCCGACATGGTGGAGCGGCCATGTCCCCGGCTGTCCATCGTAATCACATAATACTGCTCCGAAAAAGCCGGTATCTGATTGACAAAATAATCGGCGTTGCCCAGGCCGCCATGCAGCAGCAGGAGGGGTTCATTGGCCGGGTCGCCATAGGTGGCATAATAGACTTCGATGTCATTGACGGGGGCCAGACCCGATGCCGTTGCTGGCGGCAGTTCTGGGGTACTTTCCGGGGTGCTTTCCTGCGCCAGCACCACCTGAACCAGAGTAAAAGACAGCAAAACCAGGATAACCGCCACCCACTTCAGAAACGATTGAACCTTCATAACACAGCTCCTCTCTGATCTTTTCCGATAAACCGATACATGGGGATTGTACCGGGATAACAGCAGTTTGCCCTCTGAAATTTCGATACATTGTCGGCAGCGTTTTTTGTGCAAAGCCACCCAGCGGCGCTTTAATGGTGGCTGCGCGGGTCAAAGGCATCCCGCAGGCCGTCGCCGATAAAGTTAATCGCCAGCACCGTCAGAATGATGAAGATGCCGGGAAAAAACCACACCCAGGGAACCTCCGCCAGCCGCGCCTGCGCGCCGGTGAGAATATTGCCCCAGGTCGCCGTCGGTTGCAGCACACCAAAACCGAGAAAACTTAAATAGGCTTCGGTCACAATAGCCGAGCCAATCCCCAGGGTGGCATTGACAATGATAGGCGCGAGGCAGTTGGGCAGCACATGCTGGAAGATAATCCGGGTTTGCCGCGCCCCCACCGCAATTGCGGCAGTAGTAAATTCCTGCTCCTTCAGGGTTAACACTTGCGCGCGCACAATATGGGCCAGTCGCATCCAGTTCAGCAGGCCAATAATCAGCACAATGGCAATCACGCTGGCGCTGAATTCACGGCCTAAAATCACCAGCGTGCTGGTGTTCCCGACCAGTGACCGCGAGAACAATAACAGCAGCACCAGCGTGGGGATCGACAGCAGCGCGTCGGTCAAACGCATCAGCAGACTACCGACCCAACCGCCCACATATCCGCTGATTAACCCGACCAGCGTCCCCACGATAATCGAAATGACAACAGATACGATGCCAATCATCAGGGAAATCTGCCCGCCCCAGATCATGCGGGCGAACACATCCCGCCCGACACTATCCGTGCCAAACAAATGGTTTAAACTGGGCGGTTTAAATTTCTCGCCTAACGCCAGCTGATTGGCGTAACTTTCGCTGAAAATGAGTGCGCCGCCGATCACAAACACCAGAATGATGGTCAGCAGGATTAAACCCACGACGGCCATGCGGTGGCGCAGGAAACGCCGCAGCATAATTTGTCCAGGGGAGGTTACTTGGGATGGTTCGCTCACCTGAACAACGGCCAGCGAACGAGATGGAGTAGCGGTAATGGGTGTCATTGGTCAGCCTTTCCTCCGGTCTTAAAAACGCACGCGCGGATCCAGCCAGGCGTAAACAATGTCCACCGCAATCTGGGAAATCACCACCGCCAGCGCAATCAGCAGCACAAACACCATAATGACCGAGGGGTCAATCGGTTCCAGGCTTTGAATGAACAGCAGCCCCATCCCCGGCCAGGAAAAAATGCGTTCTGTCACGACAGCTCCCGCCAGCACCAGCGGCAAATCAATGCCGATGAGCGTGACCACTGGCAGTGACGCATTTTTGAGCGCATGGACGAAGGTAATCCGCCGTTCGGACAGCCCTTTGGAACGGGCGGTGCGGATGTAATCGGCGTGCAGCACTTCCAACATCATGGCGCGCACATAACGGCTGTACCCGGCAATGGAAATGGCCGATAAGCAGAAAACCGGCAGAATCAGGTGGCGGATTAAATCCCCCAGCGAACGATCTCCGCGCACATCATACATACCTTGTACCGGCAGCGCGGGTAAACCGCGTTTGAGAAATTCCACCGAAAAAAGCTGCACACACAGCAGCGCGATAAAAAAGATCGGCATGGAATAGGTCACAAACGAGAGCGTGGTGATGACATTATCCAGCAGGCTGTACTGGCGCAGCGCCGCCGTAACGCCAATGCCCATTGAAAACAGCAGCGTGATGGCATAAGCGCTCAAGCCCAGAATCAGCGTGTTGGGTAAAAACTGCCCGATGACTTCCGTCACGGGCCGCCGGTAGCGGATGGATTCACCAAAGTCGCCGCGCAAAACGCCCAACCGTTTACCGTGTTCATCAGGAACGCCATCACCCGTGACATCGCGTTCATACCAATCATCGCCAACCAGCCAATGCACAAATTGCAGCCACAGTGGGTCATTTAAGCCATACCGCGCCCGCAGCATAAACCGATCCGCCTCGCTGATGCGCGGGTCGGTGACCAGATAGGCCACCGGGTCAGCACCGGACAACCGCAAACCGAAAAAGACCAGAATCGCAATAAAAAACAACAACGGCACGGCATTGATGAGCCGCCGAAGCACAAACTGTACCATAACGGTCTGACCCTTCCTGTCCAACTTCGATGGGAGTCAGGGGGAGAATTTCTCCCCCTGAAAATAACGGTTGACGGTTAGGGCGTAACGGGTTTCCAGTATTCCGCTTTCTGGAACCAGTTGGAAGCCAGCGTGCCATTGCTCTGGAACGTTGCGGCGTCAAACCGGTCACCCCGCACGGCATACCGAGTCACACGCGGCAGCAAACCGGCCCAGAACACGGTGTCATTGAGGATACGCACCGACTCGTATTTCTGTTCCAACCGCGATGCCGGATCGGTATTGCTGCGGATCAGTTCGATCAGTTCGTCAATGCGCGGGATTGAGACGAAGGAGAAGTTCGTACCATCGGGATTTTCCGGGCTGGCAATCCCGCTCGTCCCTAGCGAACTGGGATTGATATTGGGCGAAATTGGGTCGTTGCTGTTGGTATAAATCGCCAGGTCATAATCGCCCGACGCCAGAATGCCGCGATTGGTCAGGCTGGCAAACAGCACCGACGGCCCTGGCACCTGGAATAACTGCGTACCAATGCCAACGGCTTGCAAGTTGGCCTGAATCGCCAGTTGGTAATCAATGCGGGACTGGCGCGGCGTGGTGAAGAAACGCAGAACCAGTTCCGCGCCGTCTTTATCGCGGGTGCCGTTGCCGTTGCTGTCCACCCAACCGGCTTCATTCAGCAGTTGGTTCGCCAGATCAATATCGTAATCCAGGTAGGTCAGGTCTTCAGGCCGCCAGCGGAACGAGTCATAAGCGCCGGGAACCTCCGTGCCTTCACCGGCAATGGCTGCCGTATTGGTCTTACGATCAATGGCGTGAACAATCGCTTCGCGCACCTTCACATCTTTGAGCGCCGGATGCTGGTCACCATCGGCCTTAATGTTGAACCACAGGGCATCGTCATAAACGCTGCGCGTGTTCCAGACTTCCACCCCGAGAATTGCCTTGTAACTTTCGGCCTGATCGTCGGGGAAGTTAAAA
>DATALK010000458.1:0-7044 GCA_036261085.1 Phototrophicaceae bacterium
ATGGACGAAAAGATGTTGTTCATCAGGTCGCGGGCTTCGGTGACGGCAGCCAGCCGCATCTTGAGATCATCGAACAACCGCGCATTTTCGATAGCGACGGCGGCTTGATGCGCGAAAGCATAGAGTAAGTTTTGTTCGTGCTGTTCAAAAACCCCGGCCATGATGCGGTTGTCACAATACACCACGCCGATGATATCTTCGCGGACCTTTAGCGGCACGGCCAGAATGCTGCGCAGTTGCAGCCCGGCGATGCTTTGAAAGCCCTGATACCGCTCGTCGTTGCTGGCATTATCGGTCAGCACCGGTTGCCCGCTGTTGAAGACCTGATTAACGATGGTGGTGCTGACGGTGAAATCACTTTTACCGATTTGTTCCCGATCAAGCCCGCGCGCTACCGGAATTTCCATCGCGCCGGTCTCCCGGTTTTTGAGAACGATGTAGCCCCGTTCCGCGCCGGTCAGCCGGATCACCGTATCCATAACCTGATTCAGCACTTCCGCGGGATCGAGGGAAGAGTTAATCAGGCCGACGGTCTCGGCCAGTGCGCGCAGTTGGCCGAGTTCGATGAGGCTGCTGCCGGTTTCGCTGGCAAGTTGTTCGAGCTGGGCGCGCAGGGTGCGGAGGCCATCCATCGCCCCAGGGGGCAAGTTCATGCCACGCTGGCGCAGGATTTCACGCTGGCCGCGCAGCAGTTCATGGAGGTCGTTAATGCGGTGGGTAATCTGGCGCAACTGCTCCTGGGCACTGACCTGAGGTGCGGTAGTTGGAATCCGGGCGGTGTCGTTCTGGCTGTCGTTGAACATCAGACCTTAAAAACCTCGTAAACTGAAGTGGCTTGCTGGCGGCCTTTGACTTTAATCGGGTCGCGTTCTTCAAACCGAATGCGGCTTGAATCGTGGCTCTGGTCCGCATGAACCGCCTGACAAGTGGCATCACTGATAATAATCTGGCCGGGGCGGGCGTTTTCCAGCAGCCGATGGGAGAGATTGATGGTATCCCCCAGCGCGGTAAAATCGCGGCGGCTGAGACTGCCGACATTGCCCAGCGTGGCGACGCCGGTATGAATGCCTACCCGGAAAAACGCCATTTCCGGTTGCAGACCCTGCTGAGCGTAAAACGCCTGATAAGCCTGCCGCAGCACCAGCGCCGCCTGGACGGCCCGGTTGGCATGGTCGTTCATGGGATTCAACTGGGAGTTAAACAGCGCCATGATTTCCGTACCCATGTATTTATCAATGACGCCGTTGGCCTGGTGAATGCAGTCGGTGGCGACGCGCAAATATTCATTCAACAGTTCCATCACCTGACGCGGGCGCAGATCGCGCGGGAAAGTGGACAGGGTTCGCACATCCACAAAGACACAGGTGACATCGCGGCGTTCACCACCCAGCGCCAGGCCGGAAATTTCGTGAATGTTTTCGACCAGGGCCGGGGGCAGGTAGCGCCGCAGGATGGTCAGTTTTTCTTCGCGTTCCCGCTGTTCAGTCACATCGTCCAGCACCAGGGCGACCCCTTGCGTTTGCTGCTGCGTATCCTTGAGCGGGCTGAGTTTCAAGTTGACAATCATGCGCCCGCGTTCCGGCACATCCAATTCGGTTTCCACCAGTTGATTGGCGTTGCGTTCCCGCACCGCTTGCAGGTGTTCGTTAAAGTCGGCGCTGATTTTCGGCAGCACGCGCAGGAGCGGCTGGCCGACAGCCGTATCTGCCGGGTGGCCCAGGATGTCAGCGGCGGCGGGATTATAAGTGGTGATGATGTCCTGGCCGTTGGTCGTAATGACGCCGCTGCCGATGGAGTCAAAGACGTTTGCCATCAGTTCTTGCAGTTCAATGGTCTCGGCCAGAATGACCTGGGCGCGGGCAAACAGGCGGGCGTTTTCAATGGCAATCGCGCCCTGGTTGGCAAACGCCACCAGCAGGTTTTCCTCGCGGGCGGTAAAAACGCCAGTGCGAAGGCGATTATCCACATACACCGCGCCGATGACCGTGCCGCGATAGGTCAGCGGCACACAGACAACGGAGCGCAGGACGGTATGGGCGATGCTGACATTGCCCTGCATTCGCGGGTCTTTATAAGCGTTTTCGGTGCGGAGTGGCTGGCCGGTTTCCAGCACTTCATTCAAAATCGTCTGGCTGCCCTGGAAACTGCTGGCGGCGGGGTTTTCCCGATCCCGGATAACCCGAACGTCCAGCGTGCCGGTTGGGGCTTCCCGCAGGACGATGTAACCGCGTTCGGCCCCGGTCAACCGGAGGACTTCATCCATCGCGCGGCTTAAAACCGTGTCCAAATCCAGCGAGGAATTAATGAGCGCCGATGTGGCAGTCAGGGAGCGCAGCTGGCTCAACTCGGTGTTTTCACTGACCAGTTGTTTTGCCAGCGTTTGAAATTCTCCGTCAATCTGTTCCAGGTTGGACAGTGTGCCCACCGGCAGCGTCATGCCGCGCTTGCGTAAAATTTCCTGTTGGTTCCGTAGGGCCGTAAAGACTTCTTTGACATAGGTGCGCAGGCGGTCAATGTCACTTAGCGAGGTGGTTGGTTGGTTAGGCGACTCAGTCATTGGCAGTTACTCGGCAACGCATCTGGAATGTCCCTCATTATACACCTTACATAAATGCGAATGCCTTGCAGCTTTTCACGTTACGTTTGAAATTCTTAACCTCTGTGCCAAAACGAGGCCCATTTTTTGTGAATCAAACAAAAGCGTTCAGATAAGGTTAGAAAGCCGTTAGGAGAGGCGGCCCGACGGCAGGGGGTTGGCGGTATAATGTTGGCTCTGGTTAAGGTTTGTCGGGAAAAATAACCCCAATGTTCGACCTGGGTGAGCTGGTAACAGTAGGAAGTGGTCTGTGACACGAATCTTTTTTTACTTTCAATATGCGGGCCGCAATCTGCGGCGCAGCGGCCACTGGACGACCTTTGCGATTTTTTGTGTGGCGGCAGGGGTGGCAACGGTGGTGGCGCTGCGCAGTCTGGGGCTGGCAATTTACGATTCGCTGCTGTTAAATGTGCGCCAGTTTAATCATGGTGACATCAGCATCAGCCGGATTCCGAGTGTTGGCCCGTTCACCTTTACTATGCAGCGCGGCGCGAATGAGCGCGACGTGTATGATGTGCGGGATGTGACCGCTGCGCAGGATTGGATTACCAACCGGGGTGGCCGGATGATGGGTTACGCCGTCACCAACAATATTCAAATTACCCCGATCCACCAGCAGTTGATTGGCCGCCCGCAGTTGACCACGACATTTTTGATTGACCCGGAAACATTCGCGCTGGCCGCTGATATTCGGTCAGTAGACCCGCCGGATGTACCGCTGCGGGAGTTGTTCACCGGGGAACGCCAGGTAGTGATTGGCGAGAATCTGGCGGTTTTGATTGGTTTGAAGCGCGGCGACGAGGTGTATGTCAGCAATACGGATGAGGTTTTTACCGTTAGCGGCATTGTCCCCACTGAGGCGGAAGCCAGCATCAACAATATTTTTGCGTCGTTTTTCGGCTTTGCCTACTTTAACATGCGCGAAGCCGATACCCTGGGGTTATCGCCGCTGCCCAATACGCTGGCGTTTGTGCTGCCGGATGGGGCGACGGATGGCGAAATCGAGCAGGCCGTGGAAGAACTGCGGTATCTCGTGCCATTTCAGGACATCAATACTACCCCCTGGATTATCGAACGGAACAAAGAACTGGGTGATATGGTTGGGCGTTTTATTGTTGCTATGGGGCTGGGCGCGCTGCTGATCGGCGGGGTGGGCATCATGAACACCATGCTGGTGCTGGTCGGACGGCGTACCCTGGAAATCGCTGCGCTCAAAACCTTTGGCCTGAAAGGGCGGCAGGTGGCGTCCCTGTTTGCCGCCGAGGCGCTGGTGTTGGGGGTGATTGGTAGCTTGCTGGGCGTGATTGTTGGCCTGCTGTTGAGCGGCGTAGTGAACGCCTACGGTGAAGCCTTTTTACAGCAGCGGCTGCCCTGGCGCATCCATATGGAGGCGATTGTTTACGGCCTCAGTTTGGGGCTGGTGATTACGCTGGTGTTTGGGGTGCTGCCCGTGCTGACGGCCACGCGCGTGCGGCCCGGCCTGATTCTGCGCCCCAACGAAAACCAGATGCCGCGCGCCAGTTGGCGGCAAACTCTGGCTGCCATGTTGGGCATTGTGGTGGTTCTAGGCGTGATCGCCGGTCAGATTCTTGGCCCGGCGGTAGAATCCGTCGCGGGGCAGCGCGCGCCCAATCCAACCCTGTTGGGCATTTTCGGGGTGGCCGCAGTGCTGCTGTTCCTGGGGGTGCTGGTCGGGCTGCTGTGGTGGGTGGTGTGGCTGGCGGGGAAACTGCCGACGTTTGGCAGCATTGATTTGCGGCTGGCGCTGCGCAATCTGACGACCCGCCGCCTGCGCACTTCCATGACGCTGCTGGCGCTGACGGCGGGCATGTTTGCCCTCAGCAGCATTACCTTTTTCGGCCTGGGCGCGCGGGAGATTGTGAAGTTTCAGTTCAGCGAGACCTTAGGCGGCAATGTTTTGATGATGTCGCTGCTGCCGGAACGGTTTGGCGATCCCCTTTTTAACCTGCAAATCTCCCAACTGGAAGGGGTGAAGTCCACCACCCGGTTAAACTTTGGGCTGGCGCGCCTGATCGCCGTAAATAACGAGCGGATTCAACTCGACGGTCAGGTGGTGGGGCTGCCGCTGAGCCTGATGAGCCGAGAAACCGATAACCCGAATCTGAACAGCGGGCCAATGCTGGCGGGCCGCGATTTAACGCTGGAAGATTATGGTAAAAATGTGATCGTGCTGTCGCAGCAGTCGCTCATGCAGTCCATGATGACGCTGCGCGATTTGGGCACGGAAGACCCGATCACCCTGGAGAAGTTGGGGATTACGGTTGGCTCCACCGTGACCCTGAGTGACCGGGGGCAGTTGGTCAATTATGAAGTTATTGGCATTGTCGGCAGTCCGATTGGCTTCGCGCCCAATCCCGCCGGGGGCTATCTGCCGCCGGAAGCGCCCGGTTTCCCGACCACTCGTGATCTGCGCGTGCTGGATGTGGACAGCGCTCAGGTGGACAGTGTGCTGCTGGCGCTGTCCCGGCTGCCGATGGTGTTTGCGGTGGATGTGACGTTTGTGGACAGCCTGATGAAACGACTGATTGACCAACTCAGCGCGATTCCAACGGTGGTGGGGCTGCTGTCGCTGCTGGCGGCGGCGGTGATTATGGCAAATACCGTCTCGCTGGCGACGCTGGAACGGCGGCGGCAGATCGGCGTGTTAAAAGCGGTGGGCCTGAAACGGCGGCGGGTGCTGTGGGTGATGCTGCTGGAAAATACGTTTATTGGTTTATTGGGCGGCGGGCTGGGCATTGGCTTGAGCATGATTGGCGTCAGCCTGATGACCACGCTGGGCATGGGGCTGACTATTCCCCTCCCGCGGGAGGCGCTGCCGATTGCCATTGGGCTGCTGACCGCTTCGGTGCTGATCGCGTGGCTGGCGACGTTCCTGAGCGCGCGGGTCGCTGTGCGGGAACGGGTTTCGGCGGTCTTACGGTATGAATAACGCAACCTGGCGCGCTCAAATGCGTATAACAGCCATAGAATGACAACCCAAAGGCGGATTAAAACCCCGCCTTTTGCACGATTAAAACCAGTTACGCGGAGATTCCCATGAACCTCGCTTTTTATTTGCAATATGCGGCTCGCAATTTGTGGCGCAACCGGCGGTGGTCAACCTTTGCCGTCTTTTCAGTGGCGGCGGGGGTCGCCACCGTCGTGGCGCTGCGCAGCCTGGGGCTGGCGATTGGTGACGCCCTGACCAGCAATATTCGCTCCAGCAACTACGGCGACATCACCATCCAGATGGGCGGCGAGAGTGCTGGCCCGTTTAACTTTTCCAACCCGGAAGATGAACAGGGTTTCAGTGACACCCAGATTCAAAGTGTGCAAAACTGGGTAGACGAACACGACGCCAAAATGACCGTCTACACCATCGCCGGGAATATGCAGGTGAGTTCACAGGATTATGTGGGCGCAGGGCGGCCCCAATTTATCAGCTCCCTGTTTGTTGATCCGCAAACCTTCCCACCAACGGCAGACATCTATGCGTCTGATCCCGCCGGGGTGCGCCTGAGCGATTTATTCCAGGGTGGCAATGAGGTGGTCATCAGTCAAAATCTGGCCGATGCGCAGAATATCAAAGCGGGGGATAAAGTGCGGGTCAGCGGCACGACGGAAGAATTTATCGTGCGCGGCATTGTGCCGACGGCAGTTCGTACCGGCTTCCGCGATCTGATGGCGGCATTTTTCGGCTTTGCCATTTTCCCGAATTCCACCAAAGACCTGCTGCCGGTGCAGGAGACCCCGACCACGATCAGCGTCATGCTGGCCGATGGCGCGACGACACAGGACATTGAAACTGCCGAAGAAGCATTACGCAGCCGTGTCAGCGACTATGTGTCGTTCCGTACCGTGCCGCGTATGTTGAAGGAAAACCAGCAAATCGCGGATGTGCTGGGCAGCTTTATCGTGGTGATGGGATTGGGCGCGCTGCTGATTGGTGGAGTCGGGATCATCAATACCATGCTGGTGATGGTGGGGCGGCGCACGGAAGAAATCGCCGCGCTCAAAACTTTTGGCCTGAAAGCGGAACAAATCGCGGCGCTGTTTATGTCGGAGGCTTTCCTGCTGGGTTTGGCGGGGAGTGTACTGGGCGGGTTTTTTGGCGCGCTGCTCAGTACTGTCGCCAATGTTTACGGGCAAGCCCTCATTCAGCAGTCGCTCACCTGGCGGCTGTACCCGGAAGCGATTTTCTTTGGGCTGGTACTGGGGCTGATTATCACGGTGGTCTTTGGCGTGCTGCCGGTGTTAACCGCTGTGAAGGTGCGGCCAGCGATCATTCTGCGCCCGAATGAAACCCAGATTCCGCGCGCGGGGGTGTTCCAATCGCTGCTGTCGCTGGTGCTGGTGGTGGTGTCGGTGGGTTTGATGGCCGGGCAAATGCTGCTGCCCGCTTTTAAAGTCGCTACTGGCAGTCCGCGCGCGGCGGCGAGTATTTGGAG
>DATALK010000459.1:0-2359 GCA_036261085.1 Phototrophicaceae bacterium
ATTTAACAGCCGGAGCCAACCTGATAACGGATATATGACAGGCCGCTCCTGACATCAAAATTCTGGTCACATCCCGCGAACGCTTAAATCTAAGCGGTGAAACGGTCTTTAACCTGAGTGGGATGGAATTCCCGGATGGGCAAACACCCGCTGATATTTTGGAATACAGTGCGGTCAAACTGTTCCTGCAAAGCGCCCGACGAACCCAACCTGATTTCGAACTCCAGGCCGCCGATTTGCCACCTGTCGCCCGCATCTGTTCCCTCGTCGGCGGGATGCCGCTGGGTATTTTGCTGGCGGCCAGTTGGGTGGGTGTGTTATCGCTGCCGGAAATTGCCGACGAAATCGCCCGCAATCTCGATTTTCTGGAAACGTCCCTGCGCGATATTCCCGAACGCCAGCGCAGTATTCGCGCGGTGTTTGACTATTCCTGGTCGTTATTGACCGAAGCCGAACGCCAGGTCTTTATGAAGACCTCGGTTTTTCGCGGCGGATTTATGCGCGAAGCCGCGCAGCAGGTGGCCGGGGCCAGTTTGCAACATCTGATTAGCCTGGTCGGCAAATCGCTGCTGCGGCGCAATCCCAAAACCGGGCGCTACGAAATCCACGAACTGCTGCGGCAGTACGCTGCCGAGCAGCTTGACCGCGCCGGGGAAACGGATGCCACCCGAAAAGCAGCGAGTGTCTATTACGCCGCTTTTTTACAGCAGCGTGAAGCCGATTTAAAAGGCCGCCGTCAGGTGGCCGCCCTGGATGAAATCGAGTTAGATTTCCCCAATGTGCGCCGCGCCTGGAAATGGGCCGTCGAACAGCGGAATCTAACGCAACTGCGGCAGATGTTGAACGGCCTGAATATCTACTGTGATATGCGCAGCCGCCTGGTGGAAGGTTTCGATTTATTCCAGCGGGCCATTCAACCGTTTGAGAACGCCACCGACGACGACCAGCAGTATGTGCGCAATCTCATCAATGTGCGGCTGATTCGTGGGCAAGTGCTGGCAACCGCCTGGAATAAAACCGAAGCGGCAGCCCACGCCGCGCTTGACCTTTGTTTGCAGCAAGCGCAGGTGCGGCAGGATCGGCCTGAAATCGCCTATTGTTTGTGGACGCGGGCCATCACCTATGCGTTTTTGGGCGACGAACAAACAAATGTGGCTTCGGGAGTAACAGCGGCAGAAGCCTTCCTGGACGCTTCCCGTGAGTTAGGGGATAAATTTTATATCGCCGAGGCACTGGTCTGGGTAGGGGTCTTTTATTTGCTGCTGGGACAAAAAGAGACCGCGATTACCTATACCCGGCAAGGACTGGATATAAAAAATCAAATTGGCGACCAACACGGCGTCAGTTATATTTTGTACAACCTGTCGGTGAATCTGTTTGAGGGGGAGCAGTACATCGAAGCGGAAGCCTACGCCCGCGAGTCCGTCCAGTGTATGGCGGAAACACGCAGCCAAAAAGGCATGACAATTAGTAATTTTCAACTGGCCTGGGTGTTATTCTTTAAAGGCGAACTGGCGGAAGCGCGCCAGTTAACGGAACAGATTATCGAGGTTTCCAAACAAATCCACTTCCCGCACGGCGAGCTGCAAGCCCGATTTTTGTTTGCCATGCTGCTGGCAATTATGGATGAGCAGTACCTGGAAGCCAAATGCCAGTGCGACGAACAGCAAGCGGCCATACCGTTTTATAATACAGGCGGAGCCAGCTATGCGATTGTCGCTTGTGGTCTGGGAAATTACGAAGCAGCGCGCCAGCATCATCAAACGGTGCTGCGCAATAATCGTTTCTCCAAAAGTTTTCTGGGAATCAGTTTAGCGCTTGAGGTGTTGATTCACGCACACCAGGGCCAACCAGAACGCGCCATTGAATTCCTGGGACTGGTTTCAACCTGGCCGGAACGCATTAGCGGCTGGATGAATGCCTGGCCGCTGCTCACGCGACAACGCGAACTATTGGCTACCGAACTTGGCACAGAAGCCTATCAACAAGCCTGGAACCACGGACAAGAACTTGACGCGGAACAGGTCTGGGCCGAACTGCTGCGCTTGTAAACACACTTGAATAGCAGCAGCTAAACTTTATTGGGGCTTTACAGGGGTGGTCGCGCGGCCCTGGCAAAATGTCAAGTCAGGCTTCAGACCGCCCCCAAAGTGTCATTCACCCCGCTGCATCTACCATATAGGAGCAGCCCATCCGCCAAAAGCCGAGATGCTGCTCCCTTCAACCGTAGAAAAGCTGCTACAAAAAATTCCCCAGGATAGCCCATAAAAAAGATGCCAGAGGCCAAGCCGGACTCGGCGTCCGAAGCCGCTAAAGAACCGGTCATTGTGTAGTACAATTAGGCTTTGAAACCCCTTTC
>DATALK010000460.1:0-1841 GCA_036261085.1 Phototrophicaceae bacterium
GGTACAGCAGTCCGAAATGAACGTAACATTTGATGAATAGCCTCCGGTAGCGGATGATCAATAAGTATTGGGTTGAGGTGAATTTCGATATGCTTATTTTAATCCAGAACTTTCCAATTGCACGGGTTTGGGATGTCGGGCCAGTCTATTGGTCCGCCCAGAGTCTTGGCAAGCCGCCGCTCACCAGATTTCCGTCCGGCCACCGCGATTTTCTCCACAATCAGGCCCCTGCGGGGTATAATGTTCGGGCACATTGACCTAAAAAGAAGGACTCTTACGGTGAACACCATTGCAGCACAGGCTATTGGCGGGCGCTACCGGCTGCTCGACCAACTGGGTCAAGGCGGGATGGGAATTGTTTATCGGGCCTATGACCGCCTGGCTCACCAGCATATTGCCCTCAAACAAGTAAAAGCTCCTCCTGAAAAACTACGCTTAAATTCGCTCAGAAGTGATCCCTTGTTGGCGCTGGCCCAGGAATTTCGCCTTCTGGCTTCGCTGCGCCATCCCCATATTGTCGCCGTCCTCGATTACGGTTTTGATGCCCACCAACTACCCTACTACACCATGGAGTTGTTGGAAGCGGCCCAGACCATCACCGCCTATGGGCGCACCCTGGCGGCTGACGGTAAAACCCGGCTGTTGATTGAAATGTTGCAAGCCCTGGTGTACCTGCATCGTCGAGGTGTGATTCACTGTGATCTGAAACCGGCTAATGTGCTGGTCGCCCAGGATGGCAAGGTGCGGGTCATGGATTTTGGTCTGGCGCTGCAACCCAGCACTTCCGAGTCGGCTAACAGCCAGGTTTTTGGCACTATCGCATATATGGCCCCCGAACTCTTTACGGAGTCGCCAGCCTCGCGGGCTTCTGATTTGTATGCAGTCGGGGTTTTGCTGTATGAATTGTTTGCCGGGAAGCACCCGTATTCGGCGGATAACCCGGCGATCACGCTCTATAACCTCATGAACCGCCCCATTGATTTGGAACTGCTGCCGCCGCGCCTGGTGGGGTTAGCGGCCCGCCTGCTGCAAAAAACCCCGGCTTATCGCCCTCAATATGCCGAAGAAGTGATTGCTGAACTCTGCCAGGCGATGGATATTTCCTATCCGGCGGAATCGCTGACCGTGCGCGAGAGCTTCTTACAGGCATCCGCATTTGTGGGGCGGGAACGCGAACTGGCAACACTGACGGAAGTCCTGAATACCACCCTGCATGGCGACTGCGATTTCTGGTTGGTGGGCGGGGAAAGTGGGGTTGGCAAAAGCCGCTTAGTGGACGAACTGCGGACCCAGGCGTTGGTGAGCGGGGCGCTGGTGCTGCGTGGGCAGGGAATCACCGAGGGCGGGCGGCCCTACCAGTTATGGTGGGAGATTGCCCGCCGCCTGCTGCTGGAGACCCCATTAACCGATTTTGAGGCCGGAGTTCTTAAACCGCTGGTGCCAGACATCAGCAGTTTGCTGGGGCATGATGTGCCCGATTTGCCCGAATTAGCGGGCGCTGCCGGTCAGCAGCGGTTGGCGTCTACCCTGGTGGCGGTTCTCAAGCGACTGCCGACGCCGCTGGTGCTGCTGCTGGAAGATTTGCAGTGGGCCGATGAAAGTTTGTTTCCACTCCGGCAAATCTTGATGGTTCGTGATCAACTCAAACACCTGCTGGTGATTGGCACGTATCGGGACGACGAGCGCCCCGGTTTGCCGCAAGAATTGGAAGGGATGCAGGTTCTCAAACTGCGGCGGCTGAATGCCAAAGCGATTGAGCAGTTGACGCGGGTTATGCTCGGTGACACCCGAGAGCCGTCAGAAGTTGTCGAACTGCTGCGGCGGGAGACCGAGGGCAATGT
>DATALK010000462.1:0-5255 GCA_036261085.1 Phototrophicaceae bacterium
GAATTCCTGCCGATTGACGCCGATACACGGATTTACGACTTCAAGAATGAACTGCGCTGGAACGAAGCGTATTACCTGCTGGCGCGGGGGCTGTAGTAATCCGGCAAGATTAATTTGACGGGGCGGCCGACGTGGCCGCCCACTGGGGAGCGCCTGTGTGCGCTCCCCAACATTATCTCTCATCTACCCCGGCAGCATGGTGGCTTTTACTGTTCTTTTTCCTCAAAGAAGGTGGCGTCTTCGCGGGCGGTCTCTGAAAGTTTGTCCGTAAGTTCGACTAAGGCCATCACCCCGAACTGCCGCCCAATGTAATAATTTGGCTGATTGTAGGACTCAAACGAAATCCAGGTGTCGTCGGCCAAACCGGGTTGAATTGTCCAGGTCGCGTCGGCTTTATAACTCGCGCTGCCGTCGTCGCCCATCAACCGAAGCGCGTTGTTCTGGTGGCGGATATAAAAGCCGGGGAAGTTCACCGACTCAATGGAGATAGCTTCCACGTCAGCTAACCCCGGCACGATCACAAACTGTGAATCGGCCAGCGGCACGGGATTTGCATCCACACGCGGATAAAAATTGGCGTGACGGAGATAGGCATTCTCGCGGCCAAAGGCTTTAAAGCGCGAAATGACTGGAGCAGGGATTTCGGGCAGCGGGTCAGTGCCCGTATCACCGGAAGGCGCAGTAATGACTTCTTCAAAAGACACAGGAACACCAAAGTTCGGCGTACCATCATCATTCCAGGTGAACTTCTGGACGCGGGTCGTGCGTCGGCCATCACAAGCGCCACTCACGGAATCGTTAGCGTGGTAAACAATCCAGTCTTCCGTGCCATCTGGCGACTTAAAAAAGCCGTTATGACCGGGCGCAAATACCCCGCTTTCGTCCGAACGCTGGAAAACCGGTTCGGGGTTCTTTACCCAGGATTCAGCCTGCAACGGATCGCCACCGGTGTAGGTCAGCAGTCCCAATTGGTAATCCGGCCCCGAACACGCGCTGGCGGAGTAGACAATAAAGGTCTGGTCGTCATGGTACAGCGCGACTGGCCCTTCATTCACAAAACCGGTCAGTTGTTCCCAGGGGTATTCCGGTTTGGAAATAAGCGTGCGTTCGCCGCTGATTGTCCAGGGGTCGCTCATCGGCGCGATAAACAGAGATTGCAGCCCGCCGACAAACGACGAGAACAGAAAGTAAAGCGAGCCGTTTAATTCCAACACGCTGCCATCAATTGACCAGCCATCGTTCTGCGGATCAAACAAACGACCTTTAAAGGTATACGGCCCCATTGGATCAGTTCCGGCACTTTCCAGCATATACGAGCGCTGATTATCGTAAGTGTCGCGCGTCCCCGCGGTGTAGTAAAAATACCAGCGGGGGCCGTTTGGCCCGTCCAGCAGGCGGAATTCCGGCGCCCAAAAGTTACAGCAGCGTGCCGGATCCGTTTCAAAATAGATGCGCTGCGGCACAGCGGTTTTTAGCCCGGCCAGCGTCGGGGATTTCCGCATCGTCCATTCAGAAGTCCAGGTGGTGGCGGCCAGATAATAATTGCCTTCGTAGTAGGTCAGCCAGGGGTCGGGGCCGCCCAGATTGAGTGGATTGCGGAGCGTGCCCGATTGTTCGGACTGCGCGCCGACGGTTTCCACAACCAAAAGGAAACTGACCAGCACCAAAAACAATTTAACCAGTGTTTTCATTTTTCACCTCAATATATTTGATCGTGGGTCAACATGGAATCAGACCGGCAACTGGAACGGATTGGCACAGGGCAGCCGGATATTGTTTTTGTCAGCGGTGTTTACGGCGGTGGACGGTGGAGCCAATATCAAAATCGGCCCCACCCTTCTCTGGCTTGGTTTTCAGTGATCTGTTAGTCTTTTCAGACTCACAGGTCATTACATCCGCGCATCTAACACCGTAAAGGAGAGCGGCGGCAGTAGCAGGGATGCAGATTTATCTTTAATCACCGGCGGAGTCACGGACACGGCAGTAATCTGATTCGGGTTTTCGAGCGTGTTAAACGCTTTGGGATCGCTGCCTGCCAGTTGATAGGCCGCGTTAATCCGCTGCGGCGCGCGGTCTTGCCAATGCAGTTCTACCGGCAGACTCTCCGTCTGGCTACGATTAACGATAAAAATGGCATTGGCGTTGTTGGCGGCATCATAGGAAGACGACACATCCAGCAGCGACATATCGCCAAAACGCGCCGTTGGATGCAAGGGCGCTTGCACGGCCACATCCAGGGCAACACCGGCAGCTAACTGACCGAACAGCATCATGGGATAGTAAGTTGTGTGTTTCAGCAGGCTGTCGCGGGTGGTGTGAATCGGCGAAATGGTGTTCACGGCCTGGGCGACACAAGCGATTTTCAGCACATCCGCTTTGCGCAGGAAAACATTCATCCACTGGGCCACCACCAACGCATCTTCGAGGTTATAAACTTCTTCGCTGAGGTGCGGCGCTTCCGTCCACTGCCCATTGCCGGTAGTGTCCTTATACCAGACATTCCATTCATCCCACGACAGATACACGTCGTGTTTGGAACGCCGTTTGGCTTTGACATACCGTAAGACACCACTCAGAGTATCCACAAAGTTTTCAAATTCCGCACTGAGCGCCAGATAGCTGGTGGTGTCATTATCCCGGTTGCCCGCATAATAGTGCAGCGAGTGATAGTTGACCTGATCCCAACACAGCTCCAGCGCCACCCGATCCCATTCAGGATAGGTGGGCATGGCACTGTTGGATGACCCGCACAGAACCAGTTCCAGCGAGGGATCATGCCAGCGCATCATTTTGGCCGCTTCGCGCGCTTTCATACCATACTCGGGCGCTTCCAAGTGGCCGATCTGCCAGGGGCCATCCATCTCGTTCCCGATACACCAGTATTTAACGTTATGCGGTTCACGATAGCCATGCGCGGCGCGCAGATCGGCGTACTGCGTGCCAACCGGTGCATTACAGTACTCCACCAGATTCGCCGCTTCCTGAATCGTGCCCGTCCCCATATTAACACCCAGCATCGGTTCGATGTTGGTGGCCTGGCAGAATTCAATAAATTCATTGGTGCCAAACTGGTTGGTTTCGATGGACTGCCACGCCAAATCCCGGCGGCGCGGACGCTGGTCACGCGGGCCAACCCCATCTAACCAGCGATAGCCGCTGAGCATATTGCCGCCCGGATACCGGATGGCGCGGAGATTGAGTTCGCGCAGGGCGGCCATCACGTCTTTTCGCAGGCCACGTTTGTCGGCGTGGGGTGAGGCTGGGTCATAAATGCCTTCATAGACCGCCCGCCCCATGTGTTCGATAAAACCGCTAAACAGCAGCGGCGAGATCGGACTAATCGTGCGATTAGTATCCAGATAAATTCTTGCCGGTGGCAAGGCTGATGCAGACATACAAATCCCTTTCAGTGAAATGGTTGACCGATGATGGTATTCGACACAAGGTCAGTTTGGGCAGAGATCAGATTAAAACCGGCGGTTCGCTGTTGTAATCAGCAAACACAATCCTCTCAGGATCAGAATACTCTGATCCTGCTGATAACCATCGTTAAGGAAAATTAATAGCGCTAACTGGCCGCCGCGGGCTTGAGTTGATTAACGTCCGCCCATCCCCGTCAATGTCACACCCTGGATGATACGGCGCTGGAAAATAGTGTAGACAATCAAAATTGGCAGCGTGGACAAGACCACACCCGCTAAAATCATCGGACGGTATTGGCCCGCATACGATGATTGGATAATAGATAAACCAACTGGCAGCGTGCGCGTTTCCAAACTGCTAGTGACAATAATCGGCCAGAACAAATCATTGTAGTGGCCGAGGAAGACAAAGATACCCAGAGCCGAAAGCGCATTGGTGGAGAGCGGCAAAATCACATGCCAAAAGCGCCCGAAGTAACCAGCGCCATCCAGGACGGCGGCTTCTTCCAGTTCGGCGGGAATTTGCATGAAGAACTGGCGCAGCAGAAACACGCCAAAAACATTGGCCGCGCCGGGAAAGATGAGCGCGTTAAAAGTGTCCAACCACTTCAAATCCCGCATCAACAGGTAATTAGGAATCAGCGTGACTTGACCGGGAATCATGATTGTGACCAGGAGGATGGCAAACAGGATTCGGTTGCCGGGAAACTTAAGCCGGGCAAAAGCATACGCTGCTGGAGCGCAAACGATCAAGACCGTGAGAGTATAGGCCGACGCCGCGAACAGGCTGTTACGCAGCCACATATCCAACCGAATATCCTGCTGCGTCACCACCGCGCGATACCCTTCCAGCGTTGGCTCGGTAGGAAGCACCTTCGGCGGCCAGCGATTGACTTCCTGATTGGTCATGAAGGACTGCGAAACCGTAATAAGCAGCGGGAAAGCCACAAAAGCGGACAACAAAAACAGAAAGAGATAGACCGGGAAATGTGTAACTAAGGATGAGTTTCTGATATTCATCGTTTACCCCCCTCTAATATTCAACGCGGCGGCTGATAACAAGGAACTGGAACGAAGTAATCACCGCCATGATGACCGCAATGGCAACAGCGACGGCAGCGCCATAACCCATACGGAAAGCGACCCAGGCTTGATTGTACAGATAAATAATCACCGTCCACGAGGAGCGGCCCGGCCCCCCACCAGCGGTAATAATATACGGCTGGCCGAAAACCTGAAAATGACCAATCACCCCGGTAACAGTCACAAACAGGATGGTAGGGCGCAGGAGCGGCAGGGTAATGCGTGAAAAAATCTGCCAACCGTTGGCGCCATCAATTCTGGCCGCTTCGTATAAATGTTCAGGAATGCCTTGCAAACCGGCAATAAAAATCAGCATCGGGAAACCAAAATTCCACCAGATGGTCGCAAAGCTGAGCGCGGGCAGCACCAGATTAGGTTCGCCCAACCAGTTAATCGGCGCGATTCCGAAAAAGCTCAACAAGTAATTGATGACCCCGAACTGGCCGCTCAACAACCAGTTCCAGATCAAGCCCATCGCCCCTACCGACATCAGTTGGGGAATGTAGAACAAGACCCGGAAAAATCCCTGACCTCGGATCGGCCTGGTCGCGGCCACCGCTGCCGCCAACCCGACCACCGTTGTCCCCACCACCGTCATAGCCGCAAAATAGATCGTATTACCAACGGAAGTCCACCAGATGGGGTCATTGAGTAGTTCCGTGTAATTATCGAGGCCAATATAGGGACGGCTGGGCCGCAGGATTTTCCAGTCGTAAAAACTGATATTCACGGATGAAATCGTGGCGCGCA
>DATALK010000047.1:0-1521 GCA_036261085.1 Phototrophicaceae bacterium
GCTGGAGGCGATGAAACTTTCGCCGCTGTACAAGTGGGTGTATGAAACCGCCAGCAAGGACTCGTTTGTATCCATCGAAAAGGCCGAGCGGGTGCTGGGTTACAAACCGAAGTTTTCCAACAAAGACGCGCTGATTCGCAACTACCAATGGTATGTCGAGAACCTCAATTCGTTCGAGGGGCAGTCGGGGGTGTCGCATCGCGTCCCCTGGAAGCAGGGCATTCTCAGTCTGGCGAAGATGGTTTTTTAGTCTTCAGTCTTTAGTCGTTAGTCTGAATTTCTGTAGGGGCGGCCCGATGTGGCCGCCCACCGGGGAGCGCCCCTACAACTTAGCCAATGGGGATGAGCGCGCATGTCCAACATTTTTCAAGGCCGCCGGGTGCGGCTGCGCGCCGTTGAAACCGCCGATTGGGAAATCTGGTACAACGCCGAGCCGAATACCGATGACGGGCGGTTAGCTTATGAAATTCCCTTTCCGGCCTCCGCCGAGCAGGTGCGCGCAAACGTCGAAAATCTGGCAAAAAGCGGCGCGCCGGGTGACGAGTTCCGCTTTATGATCGAACGGCTGGATGGCGAGTACGTTGGCACGCTCAACACCCACACGCTGAACCCCCGCTGCGGCACCTTTATGTACGGCATTGGGATTATACCCCAGTACCGCCAGCAGGGTTTTGCCTCGGAAGCGGTGCGCCTGGTGCTGCGCTATTACTTCTGGGAGCGGCGCTACCAGAAAGTGAACGCCGAAGTGTACAGTTTTAACGCCGCGTCCATGCGCCTGCACGAACGCCTGGGCTTTACGCTGGAAGGCCGCCTGCGCCGGATGATTTTTACGGGCGGGCAGTATTACGACGCGCTGATTTACGGCCAGACCCGTGAAGAATTTGAAGCCAGCGGGTGGGACGGCCTGCGCGAGGGGTATTAAACCGCTTCCATCAAGCGATCTATCAGGGGGGTAAATGATGCACCTGCACTATCGGAAAATTTTCCTCAGTTTTCTGCTGCTCCTGCTTTTTATCGGTATCACGCCGCCTGCTGCCGCCCAGGTTTCCCTGATCTATGGCCTGGATTGGAGTCCTGACGGCAGCATGATTGCGGTTGGCCGCGCCAATACGGTTGAGGTATTGGATACGGCGACCAAAGCCATCATCAAAACCTTAACCAGTGAGGTCTATGGTATTTATTCTGTGGATTGGAGTCCCGACGGAACTCAAATAGCAGCAGGCGGCACAGGCACTTCTGGAACAACGGTTTGGGATGTAAATACCGGCCAAATCGTTGCAACAGAGCCGTATCCGGGGCCAACACTAAATGTAAAATGGAATTCCGATAATATCCAAATTGCAACAACTGGTATAGATAACAGCATTGGTATTTGGAACGGTCAGACCGGACAGAGAATAACGTCAGCCCTAATTGGCGGCAGTGTTGCGGATTGGAGTCCCGATGGCACTAAAATTGTTGTAAATGGTAACGATGGCACTAATCGCGCCTATGTTGCTGATATAAGCAGCAATACCGTAG
>DATALK010000125.1:0-8196 GCA_036261085.1 Phototrophicaceae bacterium
GTTGTTGGTGAGCCGGACGGCCCCCTGGCTTTTGCTTACGAAGCAGGCGGCGCGCTGGTGGCAATTGTTCACCTGAAAGATGGCGACTGGTGGCCTAATAAAGTGTTTTTGGAAGCAGCTCCTGACGATAATCCCGATAGCTAAACTCAATTGGAAGCCTTATGACACAATCTTTCACGCTGGCCGAGGCGCAGTTAACCCAACCTTCTTTGGTGACGATTGGCGTTTTTGATGGTGTGCATCGCGGCCACCAGCAGTTGATTACCCGGCTGGTCAGCGAGGCGCACGCGGCGGGGCGGTTGGCGGTGGTCGTTACTTTTTTTCCGCATCCTGATGTGGTACTGCGGGGTTTGCAAGGTCGGTATTATCTGACCACGCCGGAACAAAAAGCCGATTTGCTGGCGCAGTTGGGCGTGGATTATGTCATCACCTATCCCTTTAGCCGCGAGGCCAGCCAGGTGCGCGCTGCCGATTTTGTGGATATGCTGCGCGACCATTTGCAGATGGCAACGCTGTGGGTCGGGCCGGATTTTGCGATGGGCTACAAGCGGGAAGGCAACGTCACTTTCCTGCGTGCTCAGGGCGAACGGCAGGGTTTTACGGTTCAGGAAATGAGCCTGATTGTTAACGGCGGCGGGAAAATTGGCAGTTCGGCCATCCGGCAGGCGATCCAGGCGGGGGAGATGGAAACGGCCCACCAATGGTTGGGGCGGGGGTATTCGGTGGTCGGGACAGTGGTACACGGCGAGGGGCGCGGCCACAAAATCGGTTTTCCAACCGCCAATCTGGATGTGTGGGAAGAACAGGTCTTGCCGCCGAATGGAATTTATGCCGGGTGGGTGTGGCTGGACGGTCAGCGTTACATGGCGGCCACCAATGTGGGTCTCCGGCCAACCTTTGAGGGCGCGACCAGCATCACGGTTGAGCCGTATCTGCTGGATTTTAACCGGGATATTTACGGCCAGCAGCTTGAATTGACGTTCGAAAAACGGCTGCGCCCCGAAGCCAAATACAACAATCTGCAAGACCTGATTGACCAGATTGGCCGCGATGTGGCTGATACACGGGCGTATTTGTTGGCGCAACCCGAAAACGGATAAAAGCTGACATATGATAAGGGCGGTTCACGAACCGCCCCTACAAAATCCTTTACCGGATTTGAAAATTATGAAGGGCCGTTTTCTGCCCACAAGGTTTATTCGTCGTGTTTTGGTAGGCGGTAGCCCATGCGGCGCATGAGGTCTTCGTCGCTGCGCCAGTTTTTCAGCACCTTAACGTGTAAATCCAGATACACCTGGGTTCCCAGGATGTTGGCGAGTTCCGCGCGAGCTTCCGATCCCATTTTTTTGATGGCCTGCCCGCCTTTGCCGATAATGATGCCTTTTTGGGTGTCACGCTCTACGTAAATGGTGGCGCTGATATAGGTCATGTCTGCCGAGCGTTCTTTAAACTCTTCGATTTCAACCGCTACCGAGTAGGGAATTTCTTCCTCGGTATTCAGGATGATTTTTTCACGAACCACTTCGGCAGCAATAAAACGCTGGTTGACTTCGCTCACCTGATCGGCGGGATAATAACGGGGGCCGAGGGGCAGGTGGCTCATCAACTGCTGTAACAGATCATTAACACCCTGGCCGTCTAAGGCGCTGATCGCCAGCAGCCCTTCGTGCGGCGCGAGTTTCTGGTACGCTTCAATGTTGAGCTGGCGCGCATTGGGATTCGGCAGCAAATCGGCTTTGTTGAGGGCCAGCACCACTGGCGTTTCACCTCGCAGGCGGCTGATGGTGGCGGCGATGTGTTTGTCGCCTTCCTGCGGTTCAACAGATACATCCAGCACCCACAGGATAACATCGGCATCCTGAAGCGCATCTTCGGCCACCGCCACCATATATTCACCTAACTTGTGGTGCGGCTTGTGCAGGCCGGGCGTATCGGTGAACAGAATTTGGCCGTGAGCTTCCGTATAGATGCCTAACTGCTGGCGGCGCGTCGTCTGCGGTTTGGGGGTGACGATAGCAATTTTCTGGCCCAGGACGCGGTTAATCAAGGTGGATTTCCCCACATTGGGTCGTCCCACCACCGCCACCACGCCGGAACGGTGATCCTCCGGCCAGCTATCGTCAAAAATACTATCCAGGTCGTTCGTCATGCCGCCGTCCAATCCTCAACTGTTGCATAAATGGGTAAGTATTCTAGCAGACGTGTGGGCAGTCCGTTAGTGTCCGTTGTAATCAGCGCGGTTGGGCGGGCAAGCGGAATCGTTGTTTGGGCGTCCGTATAAACCAATACTTCCGGCGATAGGCTTAAATCCAGCGTTTTGAAAAATACCATATCCTCACCGCCATCGCTGCGATGGCCGACGACTTCGGCGCGGGGGTGCAGGTTGCTGCGATGCCAGAGGAAGTTCCAAGCCTCTTCCCCGGTAAGCATGTCACCGTAGTCCAGCACCACCAGTCCCGGCACGATAGACTGCCCTGGCCTTTGCAAAAAGCGGACGCCATAACGAATGACAAAAGCGCCGCTGGCAATCGTTTCCGTTTCGGGATCGGGGGATAGCGCCAGGGCTTGATGCGCCCCGATCTGCACAATAACGCCGGTGAACGGGTCGCAGATCGGGGTACGTTCGGGTATTGGATGCGCGGGCATCAGTGGGGCGCGGTTTCGGTTGGGTGGTCGTGCGCCGCTTCCAGCGCAGGGGGGGCGGGATGATGTTCATCGGGCGCGGGGACATTAATATCATCAAAATGACGGTACGGCTGCACCAGACCAAACCAACCACCGACGCCGAGGATAAACAGCAGCAGTCCGGCGACCAGCAGCAGCCCGGTGAAATCACTATTGCCCTGGATGACGCCGTCGGCCAGCGCGATAATGGCGAGAATGACGCCTAAACCGGCGACTAAGGCCAGACCTAACACGGCTGGATTGGCATCACGACTGATTTTTTGCGTTACTTTCACTGATATTCAACCCCTTTCAACTGAATCTGTCCCTGGTAAACTGATGACGAATTCTAAACAATCACGTATGATGACTAACGGCTGACAATCTGAATCGTAAACGATTTTTTGACATCTATGCGGGTAATTGTGCCGCTAGAAGCCGGGCGCGTCAAGCATGGTCATTCGTCGGACAGTTGGTTATTGTTAATGAGGTCTGCTGAGGTTGAAGATGCGTGTTGAACGGGTACTGCTCATCCGGCATGGACAGACGGATTGGAACATGGAAGGCCGTTGGCAGGGGCGGCTGTCCGTGCCGCTGAATGCGATTGGTCGAGCGCAGGCGCAGGCCCTGGCCGAGCATTTGCGCGGACGGCCTATTCGTGCCATTTACAGCAGCGATTTATCCCGCGCCTGGGAAACGGCGGTTGCCATCGGCGCGGCGTTGGGCGTGGAACCGCAGCCGGAAGAACGCCTGCGGGAGTTTGACCTGGGAATTTTTCAGGGTTTTACGCGCGAAGAGTCGCTGAGGCAGTATCCTGACGAATGGGCGGCGTTTCATGCCGATCCCTGGGATTATGTGGTTCCTAACGGTGAGTCGCGCCGGTTGATGCAAACCCGGATGTGGCAGGCGTGGGAAGACATTGTTGCCAGGGACGAAGGGCCGGAGGTAGTGCTGGTCACACACGGGGGGGCACTGGCGCCCCTGCTGATGAAAATCTTCGGTGAAACGCCGGAAATCAAAAGCCTGCGCTTTGAAAATACGTCAGTGACCGCCGTCGAACGGCATGGAGACGGTTGGCGGTTGGCGGAAGTCGCGGTGGTGACACATCTGGATAACCTCGATGAGATGGCTGTGACTGGCGAAATCCATTCACCCAGCGATCATCAGGCGTTGTAAATAAGGCTTTATTAGTCACGTTAAAGAACTTGCCCGTGTTCATACGTGATTTCAAATTCTTGATAACGGGCGTTTTTCTTAAATAGAGGAGCAGCGAAATTATGACATCAACTGTCGCCAAAGCGGCCACCCACAGTCATTACGGCCTGGAACAGCACGGTCTATTTGATTTGGGCCATGTCTACTGGAATTTATCAACACCCGCTTTATACGAACATGCCCTGTGTAATCAGGAAGGCCAGGTCGCGCATCTCGGGCCGCTGGTGGTGCAGACCGGGACGCATACGGATCGTTCGCTCAAAGATAAATTTATTGTGTGTGATGTGGAAACGGAAGGTTCGGTGTGGTGGGACCAGGTAAATCGGCCTTTTGAGCCGGAAAATTTTGACCGGTTGCAGCAGCGCCTACAGGCGTATCTCCAGCACCGGAATGTCTATGTGCAGGATTGTTTTGCCGGAGCCGATGCGCGCTACCGCCTGCCGATTCGGATTATTTCCGAACGGGCGTGGCATAGCTTGTTTGCCCACACGCTGTTTTTGCAGCCCACACCAAAAGAACTGGCCCAGCATGTGCCGGAATTTACCCTCATTCAAGCGCCCGGTTTCCATGCGATACCGGAAATTGACCATACGGCGTCGCCGACTTTTATTCTGATTAACTTCATCAAACGGCTGATTTTGATTGGCGGCACGGAACATGCCGGTGAAGCCAAAAAGGCCATTTTTGGCGCGCTGAATTATCTGCTGCCGCGCCGGGGTGTGCTGCCGATGCACTGTTCGGCCAATTATGGCCGCGACAAAGATGATGTGGCGCTGTTTTTTGGGTTATCCGGCACGGGCAAAACTACTTTGAGCGCCGATTCCAACCGGAGGCTGATCGGCGATGATGAACATGGTTGGAGCGAGGACGGCGTGTTTAGCTTTGAGGCGGGATGTTACGCCAAAGTCATTCGTTTAAACGCGGAGGCCGAACCAGAAATCTACGAAAAGACGCGCCAGTTTGGCACAGTGCTGGAAAATGTGGATATGGATGCGGAAAGCCGCCGGATTGATTTGGATAGCGGGCGGTTGGCTGAAAATACGCGCGCGGCGTATTCCATCAAGACCCTGGCGAATGCGGACGCTTCCGGGCGGTGTGGTCATCCCCAACATGTTATCTTTTTGACAGTGGATGCCTTTGGGGTGCTGCCGCCGGTAGCGCGGTTGACGGTGGATCAGGCCCTGTATCATTTTATCAGCGGTTATGCGGCCAGGATTAACGGGGCGGATAGGGGTTCGGCTGAACCGGTGGTGACGTTCAGCGCGTGTTTTGGCGCGCCGTTCCTGCCGCTGCATCCGATTGATTATGCCAAGCTGCTGCGAGACCGACTGGAACGCCATCCGGCGCAGGTGTGGCTGGTGAATACGGGGTGGACGGGCGGCCCGTATGGAGTCGGGCAGCGGATGCGTTTGGCCGACACCCGGGCCATCATCACGGCGATTTTGAATGGTTCACTGAACGAGGTTGCTTATAATAGTGACCCCATCTTTGGGTTGAGCATCCCGCAGCAAGTGGCGAATGTGCCCGATGAAATCCTGAATCCGTGCGCAACCTGGGCTGACTGCGCGGCTTATGAGGCCAAAGCCCAGGACGTGGCGCGGCGCTTTAAAGCCAACTTTGAACAGTATGTGGGAGCGGCTGGGGCCGCAGTGGTGGCAGCGGGGCCGCGAGTCTGAAATTTGTGCAATTAGCACGATGGTAACGACTTGGATGACGCCTCCTATTGTTTAATATGCCCGCATTGTGTTATCATCCGTAAGTTCGCACTATCAAATCTAATGGAGAAAACGACCTAATGGCGCGTAAGAAAGTAACGATTGTTGGAGCGGGGAATGTTGGCGCGACCTGTGCTCATTGGATTGCCAGCCGTGACCTCGCGGACATCGTGTTGGTGGATGTTGTAGAAGGGCTGGCGGCAGGTAAAGCGCTGGATCTGTCCGAATCGGCTCCGGTAATGGGATTTGACGTTCAGATTGTTGGTACAACGAATTATGAGGCAACGGCGAACTCGGATGTCGTGGTGATTACAGCGGGCGTACCGCGTAAAAAAGACCCGGTGACGGGCAAGTATCCCAGCCGTGACGAGCTGGTGAAGACCAATCAAAAAATTGTTGGCGAAGTGACGCGGCAGGTTGCCAGGTATTCGCCGAATGCGATTCTCATCATCGTGTCTAATCCGCTGGATGCGATGTGTCATGTGGCGCTTCGGGAAAGCGGTTTCCCCAGCGAACGGATTATCGGGCAAGCGGGGTCGCTGGATACCGCCCGTTACAAGACCTTTATTGCGATGGAACTGGGCGTCAGCATCCAGGACATTCATGGGATTGTGTTGGGTGGACATGGCGATACAATGGTTCCATTACCGCGTCACACGTCAGTGGCCGGCATTCCGGTGCGGGAACTGATGGCCGAAGACAAACTCCAGGCTATTATCCAGCGCACCCGCAACGGCGGTGGTGAAATTGTTAATCTGATTGGCGTGAGCGCCTGGTTTGCCCCGGCTGCCGGGACGGTGGAAATGGTCGAGGCTATTATCAAAGATCAGAAGCGCGTGATTCCTTCGGCGGTTTTGTTAAAAGGCCAGTATGGGTATAATGATCTTTATATTGGCGTTCCCGCGGTGTTAGGTGCTAACGGCGTCGAAAAGATCATTGAGATGCAGCTTGATGAGGCTGAAAAGGCGATGTTGGAAGCCAGCGCCAAAGCGGTTCAGGATGTTGTGGGTATTTTAGGTTATTAAGATTTAATCTCTCAGTAACCTGGTGGGGGCGAGGCTGATTTAGGCTCGCCCTTTTGTTTATCCCTGGTGGTCGTTGGATAAACCGGTGGTGTGATTTTTGAAGTATGGTAAGGTAGGCAGGATTACATGCAACGGGTTCTGGATTTGAATAGCGGCATGGCGATGGTTGTGACCGATTTACATGGGGCCTGGGATGTGTATCGCCGCTTGCGCGATCAGTTTTTAAATCAGCAGGCGCAGGGTGCCGTAGATTATCTGATCTTATGTGGCGATCTGATTCATAGCGAAGGACTGGAAGAAGGCGATGCCAGTCTGGATGTGCTGCTGGATATTATGCAGTTGCAGGCCGCATTAGGCAAAGATAAAGTGTTGATGCTGCTGGGCAACCATGAACTGCCGCACATTTACGGTCTAACGCTGGCAAAAGGCTCCATTGAATACACGCCGCGTTTTGAGGCGGCTTTAACCCGCCTCGACCAGCGCTACCAGACCCCCTACCGCCGCCAGGATGTCATCAATTTTTTGATGACACTGCCGTTTTTTATCCGCACGAAGGCGGGCGTTCTGCTGACCCATGCCGGGGCCGGGGCGGATGTGAATTCAACCAAAAGTGTCGAGCGCCTGCTCAACCTGAATCATGCGGATCTGGTGGATGCGGCGGACCGCGAACTCAAGAAGTTCGATGTCGCCAGTTTGCAGCGGGGGTATTCCCATTTCACCGGCTTGTCTTATGAAGAACAGGCCAAACGGTATCTGGCTGTGACCGGGCCGGAGGATACCCGTTATAACGATTTGCTGCGGGTGTTGTTCCTGAGCGGGCAAAACACGGATTTTGATCTGATGTGGAACACCCTGTTTTCCCAAAATGAACTGGAAGTTGGCGACACGACCTATCAACGGACGGTAAAAACTTTCCTGCAATGTGTGTCCGATGTTAGCCCGCACGAACAGCGGATGTTAACCACCGGCCATATTGGTGTTAAAGATGGTTATGCTGAAGTCGGCAAGCAGCAGCTTCGGTTTGCCAGCTATACTCATGCTTTTCCTAAGCGGGCGGCCCGTTATCTGCTGCTGGACTGCGAAAATCCGGTTAAAAGCAGCGCTGATCTGGTCGGCGGCCTCAAGTTTGTGTTCGATCAGGCCGCTCCGACTGTGATTCCAATCGCGCGCCCACCAACTCCCCCTGGCCCCGCACAAACTCCTGGATAGACAGGACTTTACGCCCCGCCAGTTGCACCTGCGTGGGGTAAAACAGGCCTTCACTTGTACCGACGGCCAGACCAAGGCGGGTTTCAAGCACCTGTCCCGGTTCAGCGTGACCTTCACCGGCGGTTCCACTGATAATTTTAAGCGCCTGCCCGTTCCAGAAAGTATAGGTTCCCGGCCAGGGTGTAAACGCGCGCACCAGCCGTTCGATCACGCTTGCTGGTTGCGTCCAGTCAATCGCGCCTTCTTCTTTTTTAATCTGCGGTGCATAAGTCACACCAGCATCCGGCTGCGGCTGTGGCGCGAGTTCGCCGCTCAGGTAGCGTGGCAGCGTTTCGATGAGCAGTTCGCCGCCAAGTTGGGCTAACTTG
>DATALK010000197.1:0-2801 GCA_036261085.1 Phototrophicaceae bacterium
AGTAAGAAGATGTCCCAAACCAGCGTGAGCGCCAGCGCGACGGTCAGTACGATGCTGATAACTACCGTTAACAGTGTCACCGGATTACTCAGCATGGCATCCAGCAGATTTTCTTTGGCGACAAAGCCCAGCAGCGGCGGCAGCCCCGCCATTGATAAACAGGCGAGAATGGTGATGATCGTCCATCCCGGCATGAAGCGCGCCAAACCGCCGAGCGCTTTAATGTCGCGCGTCCCGGTGGTATGGTCAACCGCGCCGACCATCATAAACAAAGCGGCTTTGTAGAGGCCGTGCGCCAGAATGCCCACCAGCGCCGCCTGCCGCCCATGACCTTCCGGCAGACCGACGAGGGCGACCAGCACACCAAGCTGGCTGATGGTCGCGTAAGCCAGCGCCGCCTGAGATCGGTTTGGCGCAGCGCCAGCACGGCCCCCAGCAGCATGGTGATCAAACCGATGCCGATCAGCGCATTCTGCCAAAGAAGGGTGCCGCTCAACACCGGCGCTAACCGCAGCAGCAAATAGATACCGGCTTTGACCATTGTAGCGGAATGGAGATACGCGCTGGCCGGAGTGGGGGCATTCATCGCGCCGGGCAGCCAGAAATGGAACGGCCACTGCGCGCTTTTGGTGAAACAGCCCACAAGAATGAGGATGGTAAAAGCGGTATACCAGGGGTGATTGTGTAATTCCCCGCTGGCGAGCAGTTGGCTGATTTCCATCGTGCCCGCCGCCGTGCCCAGCAGCACCAAACCGACCAGCAGCGCTAACCCACCCGCGCCGGTGACAATCAACGCTTGCAGCGCGCCCCGGCGGGCGGCGTCGCTGTCGCGGTTAAAACCAATCAGCAGAAACGAAATGACACTGGTCAGTTCCCAGCCAATAAACAATGTCAGCAGATTGCCCGCCAGCACCACCACCAGCATAGCGCTCATAAAGGCCAGCAGCCGAATATAGAATTGGTCTAGTTCCGCAATGTCGTCAAAATAATAGCCGGTATAAATGACGATGGTCGTGCCAATGCCCACGATGACCAGGGCAAACAGCAGCGCCAGCCCATCCACATAAAAGGCCAGGGTTAATCCGATGGCGGGAACCCAGGGAATGCTGATTTCCAGCGCCCCGGCAGCGCTGACCGCCGGAAGGAAGGACAGCATCCAGACAAAAATACCACCGACCAACGCGGCCAGCGCCCAGGTTTGCGGCGCTTTGGGTAGGGCGCGGCGGACAGCCGAGACCATGACGGCCAACAGAGCGGGTAAGACACTGATGACGGCGATCCCCATTGATGACGGTTCCGTTACAAACATAGATTGGTCAACTTTGCTTGCTGTGGCGAAAGATTAGACGCAAATCGGGATTGAATTGGATGGCTGGCGTTCAACCAAATTGCTGATTTCCAACCCAAGTCTCCACCAAAGGGAGTGTGTTCTTGATATTTTCTTGACATGGGCAGTTTACAGTGTCTTAACAAGCCAACGCACGTCGGTTTGTGACGAAGATCAGCCGGATGTTTTAGCACAATGCCACAAAACATCAGATATAATCCGGGCATTTGGTTATTTACGCGGCGTTGTCACTGATTGACAAAATAAGGGCAAGTAGTCATTGTGCAAACTATCCATAAAACAGCGGGAGAACTAAGTCTCCCGCTGCAACTGAACCTCAATCCGACAGCTTGTTCAATTAGTCGCCAGCGGCGGCGGCACTGGTTGAACCTTTTAAGACCGTGCCGTTTTCGCTCACCTCAACTGGCAGGCGAATGTCGGGCATGACCGCCGCACCATGTTCGAAGTCGTCAATGAAGATGGTCACATCGTCCACGACCTTGCTGACATGCAGGCGGCCCAGGGCTTTCAGCACACCGAACATGACGAAGGCGAACGCGCCGGTGAAGGCGATGGTCGCCAGCGAACCGATGGCCTGCACCACCAGCAAGTCAATCCCGCCGCCGAGCAGCAGACCCGCGCGGGTCGCCACATCAACGCCTGCTGGAGCGAAAGTCAGACCGGGTTGCGCGAACAGACCGATTGCCAGCGTCCCCCAAATACCGCACGCGCCGTGAACCGCGAAGGCGCCCACCGGGTCGTCAATACGGATGCTTTCAATGAAGTCGGCGGCTAACACGACCACAATCCCTGCCACCAGACCGATAACTACCGCCGCCCAGGGCGCAACAAACGCGCAACCCGCGGTGATTGCTACCAGACCGGCCAGCGAACCATTCAGGGTATAAACCAGGTCCCATTTCTTGGAACGGAAATATTGGAACAGCATGGTCGCAATCGTGCCGCCCGCTGCGCCCAGGGTGGTATTTAGCGTCACCAGACCGATTAAACCAGTATTGCCCGTACCGAGGGTCGAACCCGGATTAAAACCGTACCAACCGAACCACAGGATCATCGTACCGATGGTTGCCAGACCCAGATTGTGGGCTTTTGGCAGGGGCAACCACGAGCCATCTTTGGCAAAACGGATCACACGCGGGCCGAGCATGTAGGCGCCAACAATCGCTGTCACCCCGCCGACGGTATGCACTACCGTGCTGCCCGCAAAGTCATGGAAGCCCTGTTGGAACAGCCAGCCACCGCCCCAAATCCAGTGAACGATCACGGGATAGCTGATACCACCCATAATCGCGCTGTAAATCAGGTCACCAACATAGTCGGTACGTTCCGCCATCGCGCCGGTGGTGATGGTGCTGGCGGTGGCCGCAAAGGCAAACTGGAAGAAGAAGAAGGTGAGAACATCCAGATTGGGATAGGCGGCAAACTTATTGAAGACTACACTACCGTCAGTAAA
>DATALK010000205.1:0-1620 GCA_036261085.1 Phototrophicaceae bacterium
GGCGGATTTTGAGTGCGATTACCAGTCAGGCGGACACCGCTATTTTTGAGCGCCTGGAACAACGCCGGATGCGCGCGCTGCTCAGTCGTTCGGTTGATCCCAAAGTGCTGGAGCGGCTCCTGCAACGCGCTGACACCAATCTGCTGGATGGTGAGCGGGTCATCCTCACCGTGTTGTTTGCTGATCTGCGCGGTTCTACCGAGTGGGCCGAACGTACCCAACCTGAAGAACTGGTCTCCACCCTGAATACGTTCCTGGGTCGGATGACGGACGTGATTTTTAAATACGGCGGCACGCTGGACAAGTTTGTCGGTGATGAGGTTATCGGTTTATTTGGCACGCCGCTCAAAATGGATGACCACGCTTACAGTGCCGCTTGTGCCGCGCTGGAAATGCAGCTGATTCACCAGGAACTCCAGGCGCAGATGGCCGCGCAGGGCCGCGAACTGCCGCTGATGGGCATTGGCATCAGTTCAGGCGAGGCGATTGCTGGTGAGTTCGGCCATCCCATTCGCAGCGAATTTACAGCGTTGGGCCGGATTATCAACCTGGGATCACGCCTGTGTGGTGTGGCGGATGGTGGTCAGGTTCTCATCAGCCAGCAAACTTACGAGATGGTGGATAATCTGGTCGAAGCTGATGAATTGGCGATCATCCCTCAACTAAAAGGCATTCAACAACCTTCCCGTATTTACCAACTACTGGGCTTGAAAGACAGCCTGGCCCAATATCACGGCTAAACTATGCTCAACGACTCGATCCGTTATCAAAACGAAACCCTCTACTGCGATTCTGTCTCGGTCAGCGAAATTGCCGCTCAGGTGGGTACACCAGCTTACATCTACAGTCTGCCGCGCGCATTGGCAAACCTGCGCCGGATTCAGACCGCGTTTACTGGAATAGAGACTCATCTCCATTACAGCGCCAAAGCGAACGCTAACCTCGCTGTCTTGGGCGCGTTGGCTCAGGCTGGCGCGGGCGTGGATGCTGTCAGCGGTGGCGAAATCTACCGCGCCTTACGGGCTGGCACGCCGCCGGAAAACATCGTTTATGCCGGAGTCGGCAAAACTCCGGCGGAACTGCATTATGCGTTGGAACAGGGTGTTGGCTGGTTCAACGTGGAAAATGTCGCCGAACTGCGTTGGCTGAACGATCTCGCCGCGCAAATCGGGCGTTCGCCCCGGGTCGCGCTGCGGTTGAACCCGGATATTACCGCCAACACCCACCCCTCGATTGCTACCGGTCATGGCGGCGCAAAGTTCGGCCTCCCGGTTGACACCGTCCGTGAACTCCTGGCGCATCAGACCGATTATCCGCATCTGAACTTTGCCGGTATTCATATTCATATCGGCAGCCAGCTTCACGATACGCAGGCGACCCAAACGGCGGTTGAAATCGCGCTGGAGACCATCGCGCCGTATGACCAGATGCGCACGGTCAATATTGGCGGGGGTATCCCGGCGGCTTATACTAGCGCTGAAACTCTGCCGACCATCGAAGATTTTGCCGCTGCTTTAAAACCGCTGCTGACGGGTTACTCGGTTTTGCTGGAACCGGGGCGCTCCATTATTGCTGATGCGGGTCTCCTCGTCATTCAAGTGTTATACATCAAACAGCAGG
>DATALK010000221.1:0-5777 GCA_036261085.1 Phototrophicaceae bacterium
CCACAAACCGCAAACGGGGATATTCCGCCTGCAAATAATTGAGGCTGGCTATCGTTTCCGCGCTGTCGGCGATCCACACCACCGCCGCGCCGTCGTACCGGCTGAGTTCGACCAACCGCGCGGCCAACGTAAAATCAAATACCCGCCGCTCGCGCTCGGCGCTCGGACGGGGTTTATACATCAATTCAGCAGCAATCAGGCGGCAGTCGCGCAAATTTACGGCCATTTCCGCCGCTGAAAACACGGGGATTTGCAGATCAGTTCTTGTTCGCAATGCGTAATTCTTCGCAGGGATAATTTTACAAATTAACGCGGACAGATGTAGGGGCGCGCCTACGTGCGCGCCCGTGCCAATCAGACCGGGCTGCCGCTACTCAAACGCCCGCCCGATGATAAACGCCTGAACAATTTCGCGCAGTTCGTCGTCCGGCATCTGCCCGGTCTGCGCCTGCGCCGCTGCCAAGACCGCTGCTTCGTCTGCGCCCAACTGCTCCACCAGCCTTCCGGCCAGTCGCATTTTTGCCGCCAGCGCGTCGAATTCCGCGCGCGGGGTGACGGTGGACAAATGGCCTTCCACCACGAGCTGCGGGTTAAAACCGTACAGCGTTTCCAGCAGTGGATACAACCGCCGCCGGGTATAACACCGCGCCGGTTCGTAACCGCTGCCTTCACAGAGGCAGTCGCCGAGAAACAATACCCCGTCCGGTTCCACGAACATCACCGCCGAGTCCGGCGAATGGTCGCCGCCGACATGCTGCATCCGGCAGGTGATACCGCCACCCAACCGCAGTTCTAGCGCCGTGTCAAACACAATCTCTGGCACAGCAATTGTCACCTGGCGCGGTTCCGGCAGTTCAATTTTTATATCGCTGGCACATCCAATAATTTCCGTACCTGCCTGCACCCGCGCCTCTAGCGCCGCATCGTTCCAATCATAACCGGCCATCACCGCCAACCGGTCCGCCGTCAGCCGGTGCGCGATCACTGGCACACCCACTGCCGCCGCGCCAAAAACATGATCCCAATGCCAGTGTGTCAGCGCAACATAACGCAGCGGCGGCGCGCCCAGCGCGGCTAATCCGGCCACCAGCGGGCGCACATGCGTTGGTGACGACCCCGCGTCCAGCAGCAGCGTGTGGTCGCCCCCAACCACTGCGCATAGGGACGGACGATCCGGCGGGCCAGGGGGCAGCCAGTACACATGCGGGCTAATTTGAGTCAGAACGGTTTCCGGCACAGATGCACCTCATTTCGCAGGCAAAATCTATCCCAACTGTAACCGATGGCGCGAACGGCTTCAACGGCGGGTTAACCAAAGCTACCAGCGTGATGCCAACCGGCGCAGTCATCCCCATTTTTATGGCATTAAAAGGCTTGGTGTCGTAAGGTTAAACTATTCTTGCAAACTGAGAGGAAATAAGATGGTTGCAATTCAGCGACGCAATCCTATAGTCACAGTCCTCATTGCTGTTTTTAGTTTGGCAGTAATTCTATCGGCTCACTTTGCATCTCCGATGTCGCCGCTTAGTAATCTCGGGATGATGCTGCAAAACTGTGATTTGGATGCAGAACTATTGACCACGAGTGATTTAGAATCTTGGCACATAGTTGATTCCACAATACCTGCCAAAATTCTTTGGCAAAAGGCCGAACGAGTGCAACGTCCAGTCACACATATTGGCTCGCCAAATACAGGATTTGTGGCATCCAAAGGCATGATACTTTATTGGCAGGAAGGTGGCGGGGATTCCTGCGATATTCATCCCATCGTTGTTGCCCTGGACAAAAACACAGGTGTTGAAAAGTGGCGCTACAGACCTCAAGACCTTGTCACTGAAATCTTCGCGGTTTCGGACGGATTCGTTCTGCTCAACGTCTTGGGTGTCGTGAAGCTAAACTGGCAAGGACAAGTGGTTTGGAAACAGGGTTCAATTGAAGATATTCCGTTTAGAGCGTTTAACACTATGCATGAGCAAGCAGGTATTTTGTATTTTTCGGCGTGGTTTGGTGGAGCAACTTACAAACTAGCTTCGGACACTGGCAACCTAATAGGGAGTGAAGCCATAGGCGATGTGATGTCACTGTTTGATAATTTTGCGCTCCTGAAAGTGGGCGAAACCCGTTTACAACTTGTGGATTCGTCAAAGAACAACAAGATTCACTATACAATTGATCTTTCAAAAGACCTATTTAAGAACGGTTACTTGAATTCACTCTATCCTGTTGCTATCAAACATCGGGATACTCTGTTCCTCTTCTATGAATCCAAACGGGTTGAGGTATACGATTTCAATACTGGACAGGCTCTCTGGCAACTTGAAAAGCCAATTTATGGCATACCTGCTTTCAGTAGTGACGACTTATTAATCCTATACAGCCGCGAAAGTGGATTGGAGTTATATCGTGCGCGAACTGGTGAACTACTTGGTAATGTGAAACTCGTTCGGGATAGTAGCTCTCAGAACACCTCAGATCAGATGACACTTTTTTCCGTTTGGATTGCCGCTGATGAGAATACCGTTTATATCCGACAAAGGGACTATCTTGAACTTTTAGCCATTGAGATAGATTTGTCTACTATTGAACAATAGTCGCATTAATCACTCTTGATTTTTAGCTGCCCTTTGACTGACGACTGTAGACTGATAACCAAAGACTGAACAAACATTTACCCGTTCGCATCACCTTTCGCTTATCCTATCTCTAGCGACAATTCGAGGACGACCACTTGTCTTTAGCTGTTGTATTTCGACTAACGACTATAGACTAATGACTAATGACTAATGACCACTCCCCCTACACTACATCCGGCAAATCCGCTTCGACGCGGCGAATGCGAGGGAAGAAATACGCGCTTAAAGCCGCCGCGGCTGACAGCAGCCCCAGCAGGGTGATGAGCAACCCCAAACCGCGCCCCGGCCCTACCCCAAAGATCGGCCCGAACGTCCCCGCCAGCCCCCCGCCCGCGCTCATGAGTGGTTCAAACAGGTTATCAGCCAACGGCCCCGCCAGCAGCAGTGCCAGCGGACGCACCGAATAGGTGATCGCGCTGCGAATGGCAAACACGCGCCCCTGCACCTCCGGCGCGACTTTGGTCTGCCACAGCGCTTGATCGGAACCCTGGCTGATCGGCAGCAGCGCGTAATACCCAAAGCCGCCGAGGGTAATCAGCACCAGCGACGGTTGCAGTCCGGCCACCGCAATCGCCAATCCCGACAAAATACCGGGAATCAGAATGCCGTGAATCCGGCGACGTGGCCCGCCCCAGACGCCCATCCCGGCAATCCCCACCAGCATCCCCACCGCCATGATAGACATCGCCTGTCCGGCAGCATCCGGCATCCCCACCTGATACAGCAGCGGCAGCGCCAGCGGGTAAATCAGTTCCAGGAAAAAGTTAAAAATCAGAAAATACACCAGCAGCCCCACCAAGCCGGGCCGCTCGGTGATATACAACCAGCCCTGGTGGAAATCCTGAAAAACCGAGGCGCGTTTCTGCCCCGCTGGCAGGGTGATGGTCTGGCGGGGAATGGACACCAGCAGCAAAATCGCGGTAGCAAACAGGAAGGTTACAAAATCAATCAGCAGAATGCCGTTTAAGCCCACGCCGGAAAGCACATACAGGCTGCCCGCCACCGTCGGCCCGAACAACTCCGCCAGCGCATCCCCCACCTGCGATAATCCACTGGCGCGGCCCAACTGTGCTTTGGGGACAATCTGCGGAATCAGGGCTTTATAGGCGGGCCACTGGAACGTCCCCAGGGCCGCGCTCACCCCGGTCAGGCAGTAAACGTGCCAGATTTGCAGTTGGTCGCTGGCCGCCAGCAGGAACACCACCAGCGTCACCACGCCCAATCCCGCATCGGCCACCAGCATCACCCACTTGCGATTCCAGCGATCCGCCGCGACTCCCGCCAGCGGCATCATCGCCAGCCCCAACACCGCATATACCAGCAGATTAAGGCTGAACAGGCTCACCGAGCCGGTGCGCTCATAAATCCAGACGCCTAAGGCAAAACTGGTCAGCGCCGAGCCAACGGTTGAAACCACCTCGCCAAACCAGATAATCAGATATTTTCGCATGGTGTTTTTGTAATCCGCGTGGGTTTACAGCAGGAAAATCCCTTCGGGCGTGACGGCGATTTCCGTCTGACATTCCGAACAGCGCAGCGCGCCGGAATCGAGCGTGGTCAACGTCGCGCGGCCACAGACCGGGCATTGCAGCACATCCGTGATCGCCCGCGCCCCAACCGGCCCCGACTGCCCGGTCTTCCGTGCCCAAACCCGATCAAAACAGCGCCACCAGGGAATAATTTCGATGCGCTCAAAACCGGACGTTTGCACCAGCGCCGTGAACTTGTCCGCGCTGAGAATTTTAGCGACTCGTCCCGACGCTTCCGTCCCGCGTGTGGTCAGCAGCACCCCGCCGGGACGCAGCACCCGTGCCAGTTCCGCCAGCGGTTCGGCCATATTCGGCATCAGTTCCAGCGCTTCCAGGCAGCTCACCACGTCAAAACTGTTATCAGGAAACGGCAGTCGCAGTGCCGTTTGCCGGATGAGTGCCACTCGATTTTTAAAGGGCGCTGTTTTTTCCGCCGCCAGCGCCAGCATCTCCCGCGAAATATCCACCGCGATAATGTGTCCCTTAAACGCCGGTTCCTGGAGCAGCACTGCCGGAAAGCGGCCCGTTCCGGTAGCGACATCCAGCACCAGGGCATCGGGAATATTTTCTTCAGCCAGAATTTTGAGCAGCGGGCGCGCCAACACCTCGGCATCGTGCGCCTGACTCTCGCGTTTGTCCACATCGTACCGGGCCGCCCACCGATCATACAGCCAGCCCTGCACGCGCGGGCCAAGATGCACTCCTTCATAAAAATAGATTTCGCGTTCCAATAACACCAGCACGATGATTAGCAGCCCAATCCCAATGATCCAGCCCAGCATTCAGCACACTCCTGACAGCAGTAAGGGGTTATTTAACATCTTAAGGGCATTTCGATGGTGCGGTAAAGAGGCAAGCATTAAGGACTGCGGGGATCAAAAACAATCAGCCCGGAAATCGCCTAACGGGGATTGCTGACGGCAAAAATTTGAGGCTCAGATAGGGGCCTACGACTAGTCCAGCCCCAGCGCGCGCCGATAAATAAACCACAGCGTCGCTTTTCTCAAGCCAACATACACGACATAACCGACCAGTTCCACCAAAACAGACAGCCCTGTTAAGGCGAAAACCATCATAACATCCACTTCTTCCCCGGCGTGCGCCAGCGTTTGATACCCGGCCATCAGCCCGCCAATCAACGCGACCTGGATAATTTGAACGGGTAACACCAGAGCAAAGCCAGTCAGGAAAGCAATGGTCGTCTGCCGCACCTGCATGGCCGTCGCAATCCCCAGCGCCACAATCACCCGCATTCGGAAGATTGGCTCTACTGCGAAAACCACCCCAATGACACTCACCAGCAGGTAAAAACCCCAACACAGCGGATTCAAAATGGCAGTCAGCAAAAAATAGTCCCGGCTCAGGGAAATCTGATAGAAGGCATAAAAGTTATTCAACAAAAACACGGTCACAATAATAATACGCAAGCCCACTTCAACCGCGATCACCAGCCACACTCGAATTTGGGCGATGGCTTCCTTCGCTTGCAAAATATCATTTTCCGGCTGGCCGGTAATCCGTAACAAGCGCCACTGGCCCAGATGAAACAGCCGGTTGAGCGGCCCAATCACGGTCACAATCGTATACACACTGCAAATCGGCATCAGCCCCAGGC
>DATALK010000234.1:0-8792 GCA_036261085.1 Phototrophicaceae bacterium
GCTGCTGGGCCGATGCCGATATGCTGCCGCTGGGACGTATTGGCATCCGGGCGGAACGCGGTGTTGACCGGCAAAGCCTGCTGACCCATGACGAACAAATCACGCTCATGACGCTGTGGGCGATGAGCCGTTCACCGCTGATGTTTGGCGGTGATTTACCGAGTAATGATGATTTTACGCTGAAACTGCTCACCAATGCCGAAGTTCTGGCGGTGAATCAGGCCAGTTATGACAACGCCGAATTGTGGCGCGACGGGGATCGGGTTACATGGCGTGCCCAAAGCACGCAGTCCGATGATGTCTATCTCGCCCTGTTTAATCTGAGCGAAGACGCGGAAACCCAGCTTGCAGTTGATTTTTCGGCGCTTGGCAGCCGTTCAAGTTATGAGGTTCATGATTTATGGAGCGGTGACAATTTGGGCGTGATTCACGGTTCGCTCCGGCAGGCTGTCCCCGCGCACGGGGCCAAATTGTACGGGCTGCGGCCCAGCTAATGGATGAACAGGCAGATCGTAAAAAGAAGCCTTCGCGCCAGGTCTGCCAGTCTCTCAGCCAAGAAATTTATATCACAAAAAGGAAAAAAACCAATGCAACCCGCCCCCGATCATCCTGAAATATTCGCTGCGATTCAGCCGGTTATTGCTGAGTTCCTGCCGATTCTCCGCAGTTTTGCGATTGGACGGTATGCCATCGCCATCAGCGGTTCTTATGGAAAGGGAACCCATGATGGCCGTTCGGATGTGGACTTTCGTTTGTATGCCGATGATCTTTCGGCGACCTTTGCCGAGATGGGGCAAGCGATCCGCCAGCCCCAGAAAGCCTGGGGGCGGAAAGGCATCCAAGTGGATGATTTCTGGCCGCGCAAAATTGGGGAGGTTGAAGCCGCGCTTGAAAAATGGCTGAACGGGGACAGCACCGCTGATAACCATATCTGGACAGTCTGGGGCTATCATCTGTTGCCGGATTTATATCATCAGCAGGCGTTAGCTGACCCTGACGCCATTGTTGCCAACTGGAAAACCCGGCTGGCGGTTTATCCGCCGAAATTAAAACAAGCGCTGTTGGACAAACATCTGGGTGTGCTTCAGTACTGGCGGCACGATTACCACTACGCCAACAAAGTGCAGCGGCAAGATGTGGTCTTTCTGGCTGGACTGAGCAGCAAACTGGTGCACGCTTTAATCCAGGTACTCTTTGCCTTAAACGAGACCTATTACGTGGGTGACGGCCAAAATCTGGAATTTGTAGCGCGTTTGCCCCAGCAGCCGCCGCAAGCGGTCGCGCGCCTCCGGGCCAGCCTCGATCCAGCGAACCTGGAAGACCAGCGCAAGACTCTCTGTGAGCTGATTGATGATGTCGAACACCTGGCGGCCACGCTGGGTTATGAACACCAGCGGTGGAATCCGCTCGCCTAAGAGACCATCTGAAAATTCAAATTTTGACCTTTAGGGGAATAACCTCACCCCTACTCGCTACGCTCGTTTCCCCTCTCCATAGCATGGAGAGGGGATTAGGGGGTGAGGTCGTACCCCTAAATTACTCGTTAAAAATCATTCCCACTAATTTTCAGATGCACTCTAAGACCGGCGACCAACACGTTCCCGGTTGACGTATTGAGGAAAGGCGCTAAAGTTGAGGCATTCCGTTTTGAGGCTCCGCCTAACGGAACCCCATTAAAAATTGCGCCGCCGATGATGAGGATAAAACTGTGTCTATTCGTCTGGAAATCGAAAGTGTGATTCGGGAATACCTGGGAGACGCCGCGCTGAAAGTGCAGGCGGAATACGGGCGCGGCGCGTGGATTATGACCCCGGATAACCAGGCTGCCTTTGTCACGTATGCTGAACTGCCGGACATTTTTGGCGGTGGCAGTCAGGCGGATTTTGATGCTTTTATTAAACTGGTGGAAGTTTTCGACCCGACCCGGCAGGTGGTCGTGTTGTTTAATTACAGCGATAACGCCCAATCCTCGGCGGTGGTGGACATCTATTAAGACCGCCAAATTGAACAATTGGCTGTCGGGTGCGCTGATGGATGCGGCCCGGGTCGCCACACCGGGCTGCCCTACGAAAAAACATCCCGCAAAACTTGGATGATATACCCTTGGCTGTTTGCCCAATCTCATTATGGTTATGCTGCCGCTTAATCCCCAATTGGCCCAGGTTGTTCACCGCTTGATGCCCCAGAGCCGGTTACTGCGCAGTTGGCCGCTTAAGGGCGGCGTCTCGGCTCAGGTGACGGCGCTGGAAATCGAACAACCCGATGGGCAGTTATGCCGTTTAGTCATACGCCAACACGGTGAAGCTGACCGCCAGCGTAACCCCCAAATCGCCGCTCATGAATTCCGCTTGTTGCAGGCTTTGCGCTGCGCAGGGTTGCCTGTACCCACGCCGTATGCTTTCGACGAGAGCGGTACGATTCTGCCCACACCGTATGTGCTGGTTGAATTTATCGACGGCGCGCCGGAATTCGCGCCAGCTGATCCTATTGCATGTGCCAGACAATTGGCAGAACAACTCGCCCAGATTCATAACCTTGATCTCGACCAGTTGGATTTATCATTTCTGGCCCAGCACCCGGCCATGACGACTTATCCGGTCAGCGAACTGCTGGGAGACGAGCGCCTTCGGGCGACCTTAACAGCGGTTTGGCCGCTATCACCCCTGAACGCTCCAGTTTTGCTACATGGCGATTTCTGGCCGGGGAATGTTTTGTGGCGGGATGGGCAGGTGGCCGCTGTGATGGACTGGGAGGATGCCGCCGTTGGTGATTCGCTGATTGATCTGGCAAACAGCCGCCTCGAAATCCTCTGGGCATTTGGGGTGGAGGCAATGAAGGCGTTTAAGCAGCACTATCAAACGCAGCGCACGCTGACGAACATAACCCAACTGCCCTACTGGGACTTATTCGCCGCGCAGCGCTCTGGCGCCAAACTGGGCGGGTGGCGGCTTGATACGGCCACCGAAACCCGGCTGCGGGGACAACTGCATCTGTTTATTACACAAGCTCTGGAAATGCTCTAGGTGAAAATTGTCGCCGGAGGTTACAATAGGGCGGTAAAATTTGTAGCCGGAGTACTTCCACCGTTACTGCCTCCAACTGGCTGGAATAAAAGGATAAGTTATGCAGCGTGAAGAACTTTTGAATCCAATGGGCGCGATTATTCAAGCGTGTGAGGGTCTTGCCAGCGGCACCGATACCGAACTGAATGTGTACCAGGAACGATTTGTGGATGCCATGCTGCGCGCGGCGGCGAATATGCGTGATCTGCTCATCAGCATTCCCGAAACCGGCAATGTGCGCGAAATCCTGAGCTACGAAGCGCGCTCCAATCTGGCTTCGATTATTGGTTACGCCGAAGTGCTGCTCGACCAGATTGAGGGCAAACTGAGCGCCACCCAACAGCGGCATGTCCAGGCGATTCGGGCCAACGGCGCGCAGATGCTCAACCTGATTACTCGTTTATTAGATGACACTACTCCCCACCCATAGGCACAACTTGAATGGCCGGAACAATTCTCAACATGCTGACTGTCGCCATCGGCAGCGCCCTGGGGCTGCTGATTGGTGGCAAACTACCGCAGAAGATTCAAGAATCTGTTGTGACGGGCCTGGGGCTGGTCACTGTATTTGTCGGTTTTAGCAATGCCGGGAAAACGGGCAACGTGATTATTCCGCTGCTGAGTATTGCTCTCGGCGTCATTCTCGGCGAACTGCTCAATCTCGAAAAAGCCTTAACCGCGCTGGCGGGCTGGCTGCAAACGCGCTTCGCGCCCAAGACCGGAGACGCGGAAACACCTGCTGCCGACGCGGCCCGCACCCGGTTTATCACCGGTTTTGTGACCGCCAGCCTGGTCTTTTGTATCGGGCCGCTGACCTTTGTGGGGTCTATTCAGGATGGTATGGGGCTGCCGGTGGGCTTCCAGCAGTTAGCCATTAAGAGCGTCCTGGACGCTTTTTCCAGTATGGCGTTTGCCGCCAGTTTTGGTATTGGGGTCACGTTCAGCATTCTGACGATTCTGATCCTGCAAGGGGGTCTGGCGCTGGCGGGCAGTGTGCTGGGGAATTTTATGTCCACACCGATGATTAACGAAATGACAGCGGTTGGCGGACTGATGCTCATTGGCCTGGGTCTGGTGCTGCTGGACATCAAACGCCCGCGCATGGCAAATTTCCTGCCCGCGCTGGTGATCGCGCCGCTGCTGGTGGCGCTGGCCGGACTGGTGGGGATTAACATTTATCCGTTTTAAAAGGGGTGGAACAGGGCTTGATCGCTGGTTCTTGTTCAAAATGGGTGATTTTCCGTAGGGGCGAGGCATGCCTCGCCCCTACACCGTCTCATTCAATCCATACATGAGCCACATTCTTATGAAATAAGCAGACAAGGGGTTTAAACCCCTTGTCTGGGCGAAAATCCGTTTACTGCATCCGCCAGACTTCCAGGCGCATTTGCTCTTCGGTGATGCTGCTCAGAACCAACACATAATGATCGCTGTTGTCCACAAAAGCCTCCTCAACTGGGTACTCGGCGGGGAGGGTTGCCAGTAAAGTGCCGCTGTCCAGGTCGTAAACCTGAGCTTCGGTTTCGGTATTCAGGACGCCGAGCAGCCGCGTTCCGCCGCCCACTTCACGCACATCGGGCGGTAAGGGCTGTTTCTGAATCGGCTTCAACGTCGCCAAATCATAATGCATCAGTTCATCCCCTTCCGGCACCAGCAGCGCGTCGTCGGTGGTGAAGTGTGGCTCAAGCCAGCCAATATCCAGCGTTCCGGTCCGCTGCCAGGTTTGGGTATCAATGACGACTGTTAACTTCTGCTCCCCCGCTTCCCCTGTCACTACCAGGAAATTGCCGTCCGGGCTGAAGTTAGCCTGACTAATCCAGGTGATGTCATCAATCGCATTAATGGTGGCGTCTAACACACCACTGGTCGCATCCCAGAGGTCAATGCCATAGCTGCCGGTTTCATAATTCGATCCCAGGAAAGCAACCCGACCATCGGGATGGGCGGCAAAACGATCCGCGTAGACTTTATCCGGCAGCAGCGTGGCCTTAACCGCGCCGCTGCGGGCGTTATAAACCTGCAAGCCATTGGCCGACAGGGCATATAAAGTCTGGTCATCCGGGCTAAAGGCCGCCGACTGCACATCGCCTAAACGCCACAACGCGGCGCCCGACGCCACATCCCAGACCTGCACGTCAAACTTGCCCGCATCCAGCACCGCCAGCGTGCCATCATGGCTGAAAACACAGGTAAAGGTGCAGCCATAGTCGCCAATCTTAAAATCGGCAATGAGGTCAGCGCCCGCGATACTTTTTAAGGGCGTAAACGCGACCTGGTCACCCGGAGTGACCGCCGTTGGAATGACCGCATCGGCGGCGACTTGCCAGACCTGCGCCTCGTTCCCCAGCGTCAGCAGGCGCGTGCCATCCGCGCTGAAGGTCATAAAATTCGGCAGGGTGGGAAGCTGCGCCAGCCGTTCATGTGATTGCAAATCGTATAACACCACGCCGCCAGTCAGCTCAAAGGGGTCATACTCGGTCAGCGCCAGCAGGCGGCTGTCGGCACTGATCGCAAACCAATCCCCAAACGTGAGTCCCATACCAATCGGGCTGTCCGGCGGGATGAGCGGCTTCATTTGATACGCCACATCGCCGGTGGCGACATCCCACACGCTGGCCTGCCCCATGCCCGCAATCACCAGCAGGCTTCCATCCGGGGTGAAGGCCATCTGCGAGAAGTAGGCGGCGTCGGGCATAATCCGGGAATAATCAATCTCACGGCGGGTTGCACCCGTTTGGGCATCCAGTAGGATCACTTTTTCCTGATCGGACAAACTCACCGCCACGAGGGGTTCGGTAGGATGCTGGTAAATCGCTTTGGCATTGGGGATCGTGCCCAGGAGTTGTAAGGCTTTGTCGCCGCCCTCGTATAAACGCTGACCGCAAAGGGCTTCCGCCAGGGTCGGTTGGTTAAAATCGGCTTGCTGCGCCTGTTGGCAGACGGTCACATCGCCTTCCGGCGAAATAATAAATAGGCTGTTATTGGTGAGCATCACGCGGTTCGGCGCGTAATCGTAAGTGACACTCCACTGCGTTCCATTGGGGGCAAAGACACGCCACATATCTATCAGTTCGGGGGCCATGCGCTGCATCGCGCCGCTGGTATTTACCACCAGCAGGGAGCCATCCGGGGCGTAACTCAGAGATTGAGGATAGTCACTGGAAGCTAACATCCAAATGGGATAAGGCAGTACCAACGTGTCAAAGGTTTTTGACGTCAAGCCCTCAATTTCCGCAATATGAACTTCATAGGAAATCAGCGCAGCCAGTTGGCGGCCATCGGGGCTGATTGCCAGCGCCGCACTGTTATTGGGTAGGTCTTTCAGCACGGTTTTTTCGCCAGTAGCGGTGTCCAGATGGAGAATCTGCGCGCTGTCATACCAGAAGAGATCGTGTCCATCCGGGGTGGCGGCAAAAGTATAGAGGGTCGAGATGTCGGGAATGACATCCGTTTGGAGTGTAGTTTCGAGGGTGAGATACGGCGCGGTCTGGGGCGTAATCAGCGCGGGCGTTTCATCCTGCGCCAGCAGCGGGAAACTAATCACGAGCAGAACCGCCACAAACAGTAACAACTTTTTTATCAGCATCAGGCTTCTCCGAATAGAACATCAGTGGGCATTATATCCACTTTAATGAAATGTCCGGTTGACCGGAATTGGCATTATTCCTGTTTTGGCCGTTGTTTGTCACGGGCGTGGCGGCAGTGTTCCCAGCAGTACCAGCGCGTAATCGCCGTAAGTTTTCCCCTCCCGGCTGCCGAGAAGAACCGTTTGCGGGTCGGGATTGCCGGGATTCAGCTTTAGCCCGGCGTCGTTGCGATCGCCGCTGATGGTGAGCAGCCCGCTGTTGTGCAGGGTAAAACTCGCACCGTTAAACGCGGGCACGGTCTCGCACCCGCGCAATCCGGCATCGTCACAGGTCGCGCCGCCATCGGGCAAACTCATAAACGGATCCAAACGGCTGTTTGGCATGGCAACCATATAAACGGTCAGGTCGGTTAGTTGAGCCGCCAGCGGGCCAATTCCGATTTGCACCCCATCCGTGTCGCCGCTCTCAATCCGTAAGCCTTCAATCAGGGCGACATACCGCCCCGCTGCGCCGTCCTTGCTGGCAATGGTCAGCGTGATTTGACCCATCTTCTCCGCGCCATTCAGCGTAATTTGGGAGACCTGCGTTATCGTTTCCGCCGTCACGGTGCGGGGGGCCTCGCCGGGAAGGGTAAAGGTATCATCCAGCGTACCCATCCCCCGCGCCTGACAATCCGTAAAATCGGGTTCCGCGCTAAAGCCGGTGCGAATGACTGGCTGGAAACCGTCAATCCCGTATACGGTCATGCGGTAGCTCAGTTCCGAGCGATTATCTTCCGGCAATTGCACGGTGGCGACAGTCGTCGCTTCATAATCACGGCAGCGGAAAGTCACATCCTGGTAATTATCCGGGCGCGTCGGCACGGGATTATCACGGCGCACCGACAGCGTATACGCGCCCGTCGAAGTGCCTTCAGCGTTGCCCACGCGCGTGGTGACTAGGGTATACAGCCCGGTGGTGGGGACGCTGTACTCCAGCGTGACCGTGCCGTTAGCCGCACCATCGGCGCTGCGCGTCACCAGATCGCCGCCGGGACTGAGCAGGCCGAGCAGCGGCTCCAGCCCCACCGAAGCGGTCATTTCGGCCACCAGCACATCCCCTTCGATGGCCTGCACCCGCCACCAATCAAAAATCGCCGCCGAGGTGATGGTGTCGTTCATGGTCTCGTCGTAGTTCATCGTGGCGATGTTCGGCTCGTCACTCTGTGCCAGCACCGGAAACACCAGCCCGAAACTGATTAGCACCAGCAGCATTAATTTTCGCATGGTTTTGACTTTCTATTTTTATTGTATCGGTCAACCCCCTCACCCCAACCCTTCTCCCCCGAATTCAAGGGAGAGGGGTGAAAGCGGCTTCGCCTTTAATTCCCTCCCCGAATTCGGGGAGGGCCAGGGAGGGGTCAAAACGAACAAGTTTATGGACTAACAAGCACGATATTTACGAACTTTAGCCTGATTCTAATGCCACCGGGCCGGAGAATCAAACAAGGGGCGTGTGCCCCTTGTCCGTGTTTGTTAAAACTGGCGTCAGCCTTACGCGGGCTTGACTTCGACCTTCGCGCCTTCGGCTTCCAGCTTGGTCTTGGCATCGTTAGCGGCGTCCTTGCCCACGCTTTCCAGCACGTTCTGGGGCGCGCCTTCAACCAGGTCTTTGGCTTCCTTCAGGCCCAGGTTGGTGAGGGTGCGGACAACCTTAATGACGTTGATTTTCTTGGGGCCAGCGTCGGCCAGAATGACGTGGAATTCCGTCGGTTCTTCCACTTCTTCGACGGCAGCGGCGGCGGCGACAGGCATCGCGCCCATCATCATCGGGGCCGCAGCGGCGGCGGTGACGCCCCACTTGTCTTCGAGCAGTTTCTTTAGTTCAGCAGCTTCCAGAACGGTTAGCGCGCTCAGTTCGTCTACAATTTTTGCCAGGTCGGCCATGTTGGTTATCTCCTAAAATTCGAGTGTTTGATCGTTTAAACGTGTCTATGTCCCGGTAAAACTTCCTGTCATCCTACCAATCCCTTTACACTGGAGACTGGCGACTGAAGACTGGTAGCTTTTACGCGGCCTCTTCCTGCTTCGTGACATACGCCTGAATGACCTGCGCCACCGAAGCCACGCCAGCGTTGAGAACGCTGACCAGCCCCGTCGCGGGT
>DATALK010000236.1:0-2501 GCA_036261085.1 Phototrophicaceae bacterium
CCGCTGCGCGATATTCGCATGACGCTGCGCCTGCCGGAGAATACGCACATTCTGCCGTGTGTGTCTACCGACCCGGCCTCCGTCAAAACCATTCTGTTAGAACTGCTGGCAATGTTTGATTAACGCTGCTCAATGGACTTAATCGTATCTATTGAGCGCCCGCCGTTGGTCTATAATATTGCTTATCAGGATTAGTTTAATCAGGGGTGTAACATGACACAAATCGCCAGTATTGTCTACAAGCCCGAAGGTGTCCCCGAACCGGGCAATGCGTTTCTGCGCGTTGACCTGGATGAAGCCCGCCTGATTGAAGGGTATGGCATTGAAGGCGATGTCAAAGGCGGCCACCCAGATCGCAACTTGAATCTGATGTCCTACGAAACGCTGACCAATCTGCGAGCGCAGGGCTTTTATACTGAGCCGGGACAAATGGGCGAACAGATTGTGATTCACCAACTGGATGTGGATCATCTGCCGCCGGGAACACGCCTGCAACTGGGTGAGAGCGTGATTGAAGTCGTCAAAGCGCGTAACGGCTGCGAGACGTTTTCCCGCTATCAGGGTAAGTCGTTGGATTTGGTGAAAGAGCAAATGGGGGTCATGGCGCGGGTGCTTACCGGCGGTCTGATTCGCGTGGGTGATCCGGTCAAGGTCTTAAAATCTGAAAATGTCTGAGTACGTCACGATTGAAACGCGCCCCACCGCCGACCCGGATGTGCTGGACATCCTCACGAACCAGACATTAACCGAGGCGGTGGAAACTTACGCCAATTTTGACGCGGGCGACCAGGGGTCGCCCATCGCGCAAATGCTGTTTAACGGCGTGGACGGCCTCGCCGCGCTGACCATTACCCACGATACGCTGACCATCACGCGCCAGCCGGAGGTTCCCTGGGAAGCCATCGTGGACGAAATGCGCGACGCGCTAAGGGATTTCTTTTTGTGAGGTTAAAACTCAATCTCGTCTGTATCAGCGACAGCTTCGGTATCGTCCCAATCCTCGTCGTGCCGCTTTTTCTTGCCTAATGGGAACCGCACCCGCATATACTGCCCCGCGCTAAAAATTGTTACCAACCCCAGCATCACGGCAAATATCGTGGCCGTACCCCGATCAGGAACGGTTCCACGCGCCCAGGCCATGTAGGGTAGAAAAAAGAGTCCGGCGGCGGTGAGCGACAGCACGATAATCATCGCCATTGCCAGCACTGATTTGCGCCGGAACAGATAGATTTCAAGCCATTGTCCACTCAGGGTAAAAACAGCAATAACATAAACCAGGAACGGAATAACAAATATGGGAGTTTCGGGCGAAAACCAATTATAAAAAAGCGGAATCACAAGCCAGGACAGCCAGCCGAAAATTAGGCTAAATCGCCCCTAACAGCCAAGCGCTTCAGAATTTAAAGCAATGGTCGGGCCGATGAGAAACAGGAGCAGGACAGCAGTCAAAATTTCAGGCTGGAGAAAATGGATGGTCTCCATTTCTTGGCTTAAGTTGACATAATGATATTGGCCGAAGGTGGCCCAATGCCAGCGGTTATCCGGGGGTTTTACCAGGACACCATCCAGCCCCATTGCTACGACGAGGTTTCCGGTCTTGGTATCTACCACAGCATCCAGCGGGCCAGGAAGGTAGGCGACTGGCCCAGGACATATCCATCCCTGCGGGCGGCCTTTATAATAGATTTTGCGGATTTCCTGCCCAAGCGCGGACAAATTCATTTCTAGGGTTTCGGCCTGTCCATCCTGATAACTGTAAATCGCTTTGCCGAGAACAAAACGATAAGTTTGAGAACCGCTGGTCAGAAGCCAGCTTTGCCCAAAACTTCTATTGGAAATGAGGCAATCTCTTGGAACAAGCCGCGCTTCAACGGTTCCCCAAGTCACTCCGCCATCCATACTCATAAAAACATTGTTTGCAACATAACCTGTAAACGCAAAATTTTTGCTTTCTTGTTGACACAAATGCGTTATTCCACTGTCGGCAGGCATACACGATGTTGCCAGCGTTCCGATCACCCCCAGCGCCAGCACGACCCAGGCACGCGGTATGGGAAGCGCCTGATTGCTCGAACTGCGCCAGATGTGCCAGCCGACCAACAAAGCGGGCAGCGTTAGCAGATCGGAGGTATCCAGCCGCAGCGTGCCATGCCAACCGACCAGCGCGTCCAGTGTGGTTGTTGTCAGCAAATGAACGAATGGGACGGTTTTTGCCAGCGCAAACCACAGACCCATAAAAACAAAAGCAAGCAACCCCACTACTTTTTCCTGCTGGACTAAACGTTTGGGAACGAACCAGGCCACCGCCGCCGCGCAAATCAACGGCGCGAAGGTCAACCACGCCCAATCACCGAGTTTGCCCGTCCACCATGACGGCCATTGGAACCGAAACCAGTGATCGTTCAGCAGCAGCAAAACAACAGCCCATACCGTTACCGGATGGGCCAGACTGTGAAGCGCACGCCAGAAAGCCCGATTTGCCACAAGTCCCCCTTAACAAC
>DATALK010000243.1:0-15211 GCA_036261085.1 Phototrophicaceae bacterium
GTTCTTCCGGCGGCAGGCGCACGCCAACAATCACCGCCGCGCCGATCAAAAACGCCAGCACCAGCAACGTCTGTACCGGGCGCACCCAATCATACTGGTTCACAAAAGCGTTCAAGATCAGACTGGCGAGGCCCGTAAAGGCCAGCCACACAATCAGCGCGCGCGTTCCATTCGGGCCGAGAAAGATACCAATTCGATTCAGAGTCTTACCAATCATGCCACTCTACCTGTAGCGATTATTGATCCAGCGCCACGTAAATCCGTTTGTTGATGCCGCCCTTACTCTTGTAATCAGTGATGCGGATGTGTCCCACTTCGCGCGTATTGGCAACATGGGTGCCGCCGTCGGCTTGCAAATCCAGGCCAACAATTTCCACCGTCCGCACTTCGGGGATACCTTCCGGCAGCAGATTAATCTTGGTACGAATCAGGTCAGGAATTTGAAAGGCTTGCTCACGCGGCAGAATCTTCACGCGCAGGTCGCGTGCCGCTGACACTTCGGCATTAATCCGCGTTTCAATTTCGCTGACTAACTCTTTTTGCAGCCGCTCAAATTCAAAATCCATGCGACCTTCCAGCGGTTCCATATTGCCGCCAGTTACACTCGCGCTATAGTCGCGCCAGACCACACCGCACAAAATGTGCATAGCGCTATGAGTTCGCATCAATTGGTAACGCCGCTCCCAATCCAGGATTCCCTGAACCGTCGCACCGACTGCTGGCAAATCAGCGTCCGCCAGAATATGCAAATTCCCTTTGGCGACTTTGCTGACCGTATACCGCCGCTCCCCCAGCAGGAGCGCACCCATATCATGGGGCTGCCCGCCGCCGCCGGGATAAAAGGCCGTCCGATCCAGATAAACGCCGTGTTGCTCAACCTCGACACCGGTAACGGTGGCCGTAAATTCCTTCAGGTAACTGTCGGTCTGGTACAGTAACTCGGTCATGCTTCTTCGTCCTTTAAATCCGCCCGCATTCGCACCATCAGCTCGCGTCCGCCCATCGCCAGCCAAAAGGCACGCCCTTCCGGGTTTTTAACGGCGACATTCCAATCAAAATAATGAATATTTTGTTCCCGAAACCAGGCCGTCAAGGCCGCGACCAACCGCCGCCCAACGCCTAAACGGCGATAATGAGGGTCAACAAAAACATCAGCCAGAAAACCGCCCGGCTCCTGGTCAAAAATATCGGGCATTAGGTCCACAATGGAACCCAGAATAAAGCCGACAACCCGCCCATCCACTTCCGCTACGAATGTGCGCAAATACGAGTCGTCTACACGCTGTACCAGCCGCCGCGCATACCGTTTTGGCCCATTCAAAGCGGCCCCCGGCATATCCTCGTCCAGCAGTTGGTGATAGGCCACCAACTGCGCCCAAAGATCGGCAATCGCATCCGCATCGTCGGCGTTAGCGGGCCGGATATTTACTTCAACCACAATAGGTCTATCCACTCCGTTGCATCTAATGAACGCCAGAATGCCTGCCCAACGGCATGACGAGCCGGTACATAGGCCACCAGCTGCATGACACCTCGTTCCGCAAACCAACCACGCAGTGCTCCAACCAGCATCCGCCCCAACCCGCCCTGATAGCGGTGGGCATCGAGCGTTAAATCGGTGATAGCGCCGAGCTGTTCCGGCAGGACTCCCGGCGGGTTAGCCTGGATCCAGCCAATAATATAGCCAAACACATCCGTTTCATCGCCGCCAACATAAATGGCGCAGCGCTCATCCCCCAACCACCCCACTACGCCCTGCTCCCAGGCTGCAACGGCATCCGCATTTAAACTCAAACGACGATCAAATTGCTGCTGCAAAATCATTTTCTCGTGCCATAATCGGGAAAGTGCGGGGATGTCAGCGGCGGTTGCCAGACGAAGACTCATGTTAGGTTTCAAAACTCATTGGCTAAGGCAGCCAAAGGATAGCACCCCTGGCAACGCAAAGCAAGCATCTAAGCTACAATAAACATTATGACCATCTCGACTGAAACACCGATCAAAGATTTACCTGACTGGATGCGCAGCGCCTACCGGGACCTGGACTGGGGCGTTTTTCTGGTCATTGCTTTCAGTCTACTGGTGGCGCTGCCGTTTATCACCCAGCCCACCCTCCCCCACAGCAATGCCAGCGAAAACTATGTCTATGCCACAGCCAATTTTGCCACCGCTTTTCAGGAAGGCCGTTTGTACCCGCGCTGGTCGCCTTATGTCTTTGGGGGGTATGGCGCGCCCATTCCTAATTTTTATCCTCCTGGCGCACCCTATTTCGCGGCCCTGCTCCAGGTTTTAATTACCGACGACCCGATTCTATCGGTTCGGCTAACCTATATTCTGGCACTGTGTCTGGCGGGAGTCGCGGTTTATCTGCTGGTTTCGCGTCGTACCAACGCGGCGACTGGCAGCCTGGCAGCCTTCCTTTACCTGTACAGTCCCAGCGTTGGTTTGGTCACACCCCACCTGCTGGGTGACCTTCCGGCGGTAATGGCTGCCGCGCTCATGCCACTGCTCCTGCGGAGTCTTGACCGACTGCTGCTCCACAACCACGCGCTGGATGTCCTGCTGATTACCCTGGTCACCGCCGCCCTGTTCTTCACCGATGTTCAAGCCGGTCTAGTTGGCCTGCTGCTGAGTGCCCTACTGCTGATCTGGCAGCAGACAACCAGCCGCCACGCCCCCTGGCTAATCGCCATTTCCGGCCTAATGTTGGGCATCGGCGTTGCTGGTTGTTACTGGATACCAGCGCTGTTGGAACAATCGGCCATTACCTGGCTGCCGCCATTGGTCACACCCACATTCCGGCTGACCATCGCCGAGTTGATCGCGCCCTTACAATATGTTGATCTCAACAACCAGCTTCCGACACCACAGTTCACCCTGGGTCTGCCGATTATCCTGCTAACCTTCTTTGGCACAGCGATCATGATTCGCTGCCGCCAATTCTGGAACTTTCAAGCCATGTTCCTGCTGACCGGTTTCGGGCTGGCCGCGCTGTCCCTCATCTGGTTTCCGTCCCAAATTAATCTGCTGCTGCCGCTGACCTTATGTCTGGCAATTGGCAGCAGCGCCACCCTCACCGCCCGGGATTGGCTGCGGCCCTATTGGCAGCGATTGGTACTACCGGTTACCCTGGTGATTGTCTGGCTTCTCGCTGCCCCGGTGTGGCTGACACCCCAGACAACCGAGTTATTTGGGGCTACCGATGCGATTACCCAACTGGAATATGAACAATCCGGTTTCGGCATCCCGGTACTCCCGCCCAGCAAACCCGTTCCAGCCACCATTTCGGCCTCGCTGGCGACCAATCGCACCTTAATCCGACAACAGCCTTCGGGAACAGTAGATAAAGTTAATGTCGCCACCGCCAATACCCGCGTACAAATTGGCATTTTAGCGCACCAGACCCATAGTGATCGGCTCCAAATTACCGCCAGTGAGACTGTCACCCTGAATGTCCTCACCGCCGCTTTTCCCGGCTGGTATGCCACCCTGAATGGCCGACCAATTCCTCTGGTCACGAACCCACAAACAGGCTTGATGTCACTCACCACCCAACCTGGGCGCGGCAGCCAATTGCTGATTGAACTGGGGCCAACGCCCATTCGCAGCAGTGCCTGGGTAATTACAGGCCTCACGCTAGTAATCGCGCTGATTCTCACCGGGGGTCGCCTGCGCCAGCATAAACCTATTTTTGAAGAAATCCGACTGCTGGCCCGCGAAGAGGTCCGTTTGCTGGCGCTGGTCGGTCTCGGTTTAACCCTGTTAACACCGTTGGTCACTGCGCCCGACTCCCCGCTATCGCTGCGACAGTCCGCCAACCACGAAGTTGCCAGCGCCACACCGCTGCAAATCCGAACGGACACGGGGCTAAGTCTCTCGGCATTCCGCCTGAATCGCGTCCAATTCCAACCCGGAGAGACGTTTGAACTCACCCTTTACTGGCACGCGCAACGCCCATTATCTGAAAACTATCAGGCTTTATTCTATTTATTGAATACACGAACGGGCGAACGCTGGCATCAAACCGATTTTCACCATCCCGGCCACTACCCCACCCAGCGCTGGAACACCAATCGTTACGTGCCTGAAACTTACGAGTTCACAATTGACCCGGCCCTACCGTCAGGCTCATATAGTGCCATTATTGAAGTTTACGCCTGTGACACTGAATGTCTGCCGCAAAATCGGCTGACGTTCTTTAACACTACCGGGCGTAATCTGGGGCCAGTGTTATCTATGCCGGACACATTGACCATTGATGGTTGAATTTTTCTTGTCTTTATAACTCCACGCCAGTACAATAACACGATATTTCATTGCTTAAGGGGAATTAACCGACATGTCAAACGATAGTATTGCTGCCCAGATTGGTCAGGCTTGGCGCTATCAGCGTGAGGACAAAGCCGAGGCTGCGATTGCTGAGTATGAACGGATTCTGCGGCAAGACCCGGAAAACGTGGATGCCAGCTATGGCATGGGTCTGGCGCAGCGCACCGCTGGTAAATATGAAGTTGCCACCAAATATTTCCAGCAAACGTTAAAACTGGTGGAAGCGGCGATAGTCGCCCGCCGGGGAACCACTGAGATTTTTGTTGCCAATACGCCCGAAGATGATCGCTTGATGATTCTGACCCGGATGGTGAAACAACGCCTGGCAGAACTCAACGACGTATTGCAACCGCGTCGCTAATACCTGAACATGAATAAGCGTGAACGCCTCGCAAAAGCCATTGCCGGAGAACCAACGGATCGCGTGCCGGTAGCCTTATGGCGTCACTGGCCGGGTGACGATCAGCGCGCCGCTGATTTGGCCCGTTCCGTCGTAGACTTTCAGAAAGCCTACGACTGGGATCTTGTCAAAGTCACCCCGGCCAGCAGTTATATGATCGCAGACTACGGCGTTCAGGATGTCTGGGAAGGCAATCTGGAAGGAACCCGCACCTATACCAAACGCGCGGTCAACCGTTCCCTGGACTGGACGGAACTCCGTCCGCTTGACCCCACACGCGGCAGCCTGGGCAAACAAATTGAATGTTTAAACCTGGTGGGTGATGCGCTGAAAGACGATGATGCTCCAATTCTGGCAACGATTTTCAGCCCATTGGCGCAGGGCAAAAACATCGCCGGAAAAGAGACTCTTGTCCGGCACTTACGCACCAATCCTGACCGGGTGCATACTGGTTTAAACGTCTTAACCGAAACCACACTGCGTTTGATCGAAGCGCTTAAACGCACCGCCATCGCCGGTATTTTTTATGCGGTGCAGCACGCCAGCTACGATGTCATGTCGGAAGACGAATATAAAACGTTTGGCCTGCCCTACGATCAGAAAATTCTGGAAACGCTGCCGAGCAAGTGGTGGCTGAATATGCTCCATCTGCATGGCGAAGCCCCCATGTTCCGGTTGTGCAGCCAACTCCCGGTGCAGGCCATTAACTGGCATGACCAGGAAAGCGAACCCGATCTGGCGCAAGGCAAATCCCAGTTTAACAATGCGGTCTGCGGTGGGCTATCGCGCTGGCAGCATGTGCATCACGGCACACCCAATTCCATTCGGGAACAGGTGCGTGCGGCGATCCAACAAACCAACGGGCGGCGCTTTATTCTATCAACCGGGTGTGTTTCGATGATTACCTCGCCGCTCTCCAATCTTCGGGCCGTCCGGGAAGCGGTAGAAGGTTAGTTATGTCTATTCGCGTCATTTCAGGCAGTGCCAAAGGCCGCCAGTTAAAACTCGTTCCTGGGGATTCAACGCGCCCGGTCATGGATCGAGTCAAAGAGGCGCTGTTTAATATCCTGGGACGCGATGTACTGGAAAGCGTCTGGTTGGATTTATTCGCCGGAACCGGCAGTATTGGTATTGAAGCCCTCAGCCGGGGCGCTACCCAAGCCGTCTTTGTCGAAATTGACCGCGTGGCCGCGCAAACCGTCCAGGAAAACTTGCACTTGACCCGACTAGCTGAACACGCGGTCATCCGGCGGGCCGATGCGTTCCATTTGCTGAAACAGCCGCCGCCGCACAGCTATGATTACATCTATGTCGCGCCGCCTCAATACAAATCGCTGTGGCAGCAAACCTTACAAGCCCTGGAAGACAATCCCGCCTGGATTCCGCCTGGAACCATCGTGATTGTGCAGATAGACCCATCTGAACAAACGCCCGTCACTTTGGCCCATCTGGAGGCTTATGACGAACGGCGTTATGGCAAAACGTTATTATGGTTTTTTGTTGCCCGTGAGCAACCAGCGGACGAGCAACCGCAGGAGTAATTCAGCACTATGGAACAACTGGAAGCTGTCGCCGGCGAATTGATTGAATCGTTTGAAATTACCAGCCCGCCCATCCCGATTGAAATCATGCTGCAACGCCCAAAACCGGATATGTGGCATGAGGTAGACATCACCGAATTATCGGTGGGCTTTTTACGGGCCGGTGGACATTTCTCACCGCGCATGTCGCTGGCTCGCCTCCTGGCGCGCCATGTGATTCAGAGCGAATGGGGCGAACAACGCGGCCTACGGGAACATTTTAAAGATGACCGGGACGAGTCGCTGCTGCGCGCTTTCGCCCGAATGCTGATTATGCCAGCTGGCATGGTGCGCACGCTCAGTGAAGGCGCACGCACGCCGCTGACCATGAGCATTCATTTTGAAGTGCCGGAAGACGACGCACGCCAGCGGATTAAAGAACTCAACCTTTAGGCGGCCTCCGGTTAGCTGTTGGTTGAACCGCCAGCTAACCCTTTCCATTTTGATTTAAATATGTCCCTGCCGCCTGAAGCGCGTCTTCGGTGGTATTGATTTCCCCTGCGACCTGACCTTCCCGAATATGCTCCAGTAACTGACCGATAATTGGGCCGGGCTTCAGCGCAAAAGTTTGCAGCAGCACATGCCCATCCACCAGCGCTGGTGGAGCAACCAATTGGTCATGCTGCTCAAAATAGGCTTGCAGCAAAATTCGGACGCGATCAACCATTTTTAGCCATTCATCCTGGTCAAGTTCCGGGCCGCGCGCACCCAGATAATCCGCCAGAGACAGCAGACAAACATCAATTCCCGCCGCGCCCAACGCCCGCCAAAAGCGGTGAATCGCTCGCGGTGTCAGCTCATCCAACAGCAACGGGCGCATGTGATTCCGCACAATGGCAACCAACCGTTCGCGCTCATCGTTGCTCAACCGCAGCGCTACCGTTCGCGCCTCGGCCAGCTCCGCACCAAGAATTTCATGGCTAAAAAACCGCCAGCGATCCGTTTCGTCCAACTGGGCCGTCGCGGGTTTACCCACGTCATGCAGCAGCGCCGCCAACAGCAATAACGCGCGATGTGGACGCTCATTCGGCCAATCGTGTGCAATATGAGCGCGGAGTTGAGGTCGGAAATGGTCTAAATGCGCGGCCATCGTACCGAGGCTAAAGGATGCGGTTAAATTATCTGAACGACCATAATCCAGAACGGTCAGGATATTCGTTAAATTGTCCACCACCAGCAGTGTATGCTGCCAACCATCAAAAACATGGGGGTGGCTCTGGGGCATTCCTTGCAAAGCTCTCACTTCCGGCAGGACAACGGCCAGCACCCCAATGTGATCGGCAATCCGCAGCGCGCGCACCGGCCTGGACAGTGCCAGCAGTTTAAACACTTCATCGCGCACGCGCTCCGGCGACGCCGCCACCAACAACGGCACGGCAGTTTTGATTTCCGCTAAAGTTTCCGGCTCAAGCCGAAACCCAAGCTGTACACTCTGCCGCACCGCGCGCAATACCCGAATCGGATCGTTGATGACCGCACCTTCCCGGCAGCGCCGAAGGCGTTTATGGGCCGCATCCGTTTCGCCGTTTAAAGGGTCAATCAGGCGGGATAAATCACCACGCGCGTCAACCGCCATCGCATTGACGGTAAAATCCCGGTCAGCAAGATCATCACCCAGGCCACCACCGCGAAAACGTGACACATCCAGGGTTAACCGACCTTCCGGTGTAGCGACCAGCGCTCGCCCGACATCCCGTTCCGCATCCAGCACAAAAAAATCGCCGTCAAAATGATTGGCGATGTGCCGCGCCAACCGAATCCCATCCCCAGCGGTTGCCAGATCAACATCCTTCAGCGGGCGATGCAGCAGGGCATCGCGCACCGCCCCACCGACCAGCACGACTTCCACCGGAGTCTCCCGCAGCCAATCGCACAGATCGAGGATAAAATCCGGCCAGATGAGCGGGCGTTCGGGGGCGCGCGGTGTCAAATCATTCATAAACAACTTCCGGTTTGACCACCGCAATAAATGGCAGATTACGGAACTTTTCATCCAAATCCAGGCCGTAACCAAACACAAATTTGTCTTCGATGTCAAAACCGGTGTAAGCAATCGGAATGTCTACTGTCCGGCGCTGTGGCTTGTTGAGCAGCGTTACCAGCTTCAGACTGGCCGGTTTGCGGGTTTCCAGCATATCCATCACAAACCGAAGCGTCTGGCCGCTGTCTATAATGTCTTCGACAATCAGAACATGACGGCCTTCCACCTGGCAGCTCAAATCCATGTCAATCCGCACACTGCCAGTAGACGAACGCACACCCCGGCCATAACTGGACACCGCCAGGAAATCAATTTCGTGCGGCACGGAGATGCAGCGTGTTAAATCCACCAGGAACATGACCCCGCCCTTGAGGATGCAAATCAGCAGCAACTCCTGGCAGTCGGCGTAATCGGTTGAAATCTGTTCCCCTAACTCTTTCACCCGTTGGCGCAGAGTGGTTTCATCAATCAGAATTTCTTGCAGATATTTTTCGTATGGTTTCACGAGCTTGTCCTTGATTCAATCGCCAGAAAACCAGATCACTCCAGCAAAGCACCTGACGATTTATTACTTAGCTCCCAGAATTATAGCTGGTGCTTACCAGAAATTCACAAGCCATCTATTCTTATTCGCCCGCGCGTGTTTTATAATCGGGTTGAAACGGAACATGAAACACAGGGATTAAGGTTTGCATGGTTGTCACAATTCCGCCTGCCCAGCAGTTAATTACGCTTTCACAACCGCGTGAAACAATTCGGGTGACGTTTAAAGATGGCCGTGTTTTTGAAGGCCCCATTGGAACAACCATCGAAGCCTTTTTGCTGGCGGCAAAAAATGGCAGTCCCGGTGAAGGTGGCGACCTGATTATGGGCGGAGTGCTCAACGGCACACTGCGGGAACTCGCCTACCCCATTCGCTGGGATGCGACACTGGAAGCGGTGCCGCTGGCAAGCAGCGATGGCGGGCGTATTTACCGGCGGTCATTGGTCATGCTGCTGGTCACGGCGGCGGATGAACTCTGGCCGGGGATTAAGGTCAGTGTGCGGTATTCGATTCCTGAAGGCGGATTTTATTGCAAACTACTGAACCGCGAACCACTAAGTGGCGAAGAACTGGCGCGGCTTGAAAAACATATGCAGACCATTGTCCAGGCCGACGCCTCCATGATTAAACGAGTCGTGCCGCTGGAAACCGCCGCCAGCATGTTTGCGGCCCGTGACGATGATGATAAAGTGCGCCTGTTAGAACAGCGCACACGCAACGACCTGACACTCTACAGTCTCCGCGGACGGGATGATTATTATTATGGCTACATGCTGTCATCCACCCGGTATCTGCGTTATTTCCGACTGGTCAACATTAACGGCGGTTTCATCCTCCAATATCCGCTGAAAGAAAATCCGGCGGAACTGCTGCCTATTACCGGCTACAGCAAACTCAGCGGCGTTTTCCAGCAGGCCGACGCCTGGCAGGAGAAAATGGGCGTCGAGGACATTGGCCGCCTGAACCGCATTGTGCGCGACGATCAGGTTCATGAACTGATTCTGGTGGCGGAAGCGCTGCACGAACAACATATCGCTTCGATTGCCGGGGACATCTGGCGCGAACACAATGCGCGCGGGGTGCAGTTGGTGTTAATCGCTGGCCCATCTTCTTCCGGTAAAACCACCTTTTCCAAACGGCTGGCAATTCAGTTATTGGCGCATGGTCTGCGGCCATTCACACTGGAACTGGATAATTACTTTGTTGACCGCGATCTGACGCCTAAAGACGAAAATGGTGAATTTGATTTTGAAGCGCTAGGGGCCATCAACCTTTCCCTCTTTAACCAGCAGCTTGTGCAAATGATCGGCGGTCAACCGGTACAGCTTCCCCGGTTTGATTTTCTCACGGGACGCAGTGTTCAGGGGCGGCTGATTCAGCTTCAGGCCAACCAGATTATCATCCTGGAAGGCATTCACGGCTTGAACCCAGCCCTGGTTCCGGCGGTTCCTTCGGATAAAATTTTCCGCATCTATGTCTCGGCCCTGACGCAGTTGAACACCGACGCTCATAACCGCGTCCCGACTACCGACGTGCGCCTGCTGCGCCGGATTGTGCGGGATGCCCGCCATCGCGGCTATTCCGCAACGGATACCCTTAATCGCTGGAGCAGCGTCCGCAACGGCGAAAAACGCAACATTTTCCCTTACCAGGAAAACGCCGATGTGATGTTTAACTCCGCCCTGGTGTACGAACTGGCGGCACTGCGTTCGCTGGTGGAACCGCTGCTGCTGCAAGTTGAACCGGGGACACCGCCGCATATCGAAGCCAAACGCCTGCTCTCCTTTCTGCGTTGGGTGCATCCGCTCTCGCCGCGGCAGCACGCCATGATTCCCGATACTTCGCTGCTGCGGGAGTTCATTGGCGCTTCCAGCCTGCAAGATTACCATCCTGGCGAAATGAACGGCCACAATCCCAACAAAGAAAGCGACTGATGCTCTGCCCAGCATAAAATCATTAAAATACCAAACCATTCAGCCGGTTTAAAAACAGAACGGTTTTGTGTACCAGTGTGGGCTGACCAGGGTTATTACCCCATTTTTATTCATGGACGCCACATAAAAACATACCTCGTTGAGTTAGTCTTTATATGTTTGAAATTTCGCGCTGGGTCGTTCGAGATTTAAAACGAGAGGCGGATCTTAACAGTCGCAACACACTATCGGCTTTATGATAAATACACTTGAAATTACACATTTCCAGGAAATCAATTATCATGAAATCCTCGCCCCCAGCACCTGAGATTGAACACCGTATTTTTTCACACCCAGCACTCTACCAGCTTACCCGCCCCCACTCCAAAATTCAGAAATCCGAAATCCGTTTTAAATCCCAACTCCTGGCGACTATTCTGGGAGCGCTCATCCTCCTGATGAGTGCGCTGACTATCGCCTTTGTACTAAAAATATTGGGAGAGGGCATCACCGCTACTCCATTTTTTGTCCTAAGTGTCCTATTAGTAGAATATTTTCTCAATCGAGCCGGTTTCTACCATTTAAGTGCCACTATTCTCATGTTGCTGTTGATTATCGTGCTGGTGGTGCTCCCGATGGCCGGGGTGACATCTTCGGGCGTTATTCTCATCGCCCCTATCATTCTGCTTCTGGCAGCGATTTTCTTCTCTGGTCAGTTTCTTGTTTGGACATTCGTCGCCCTGATTATCTGTTTTCTGACACTCAACGCCATTTTCCCGGACGCACTGAAAGTCTTACCGGCAGACACCCTACGCAATGATGCGCTGATGTTTTTTCTTTTCCAGGGAACCTTCGTGTTTGTGCTGATCTATTCACGCGATCTAATAGAGAGCCAGCGCCGTACCGAAATAATCGGCATAAATGCTCGTCTGGAAGAAACAAACCAAGCCTTACAAACTGCGACGGAGACAGTCAAACAATCGGAGGCGAAATGGCGCGCCATCCTTGCCAACGCGCCCGTGATGATCGTTTATACCGCCCTTGACGGTCAAATCGAGTTTATCAATAAGTGGATTGGGGGCCGGTTAGAGGAAACTCAAGGCAAAAGTATTTATGACATCGTCCCGCCAACCGAAGGGCAACGGGTCCGACAGCTTGTGCAGCAGGTGATCGAACAAAAAATACCAGCCACCTACCAATTGACGGAACAGCGCGCTAACGGGCCATTAACCCATCTGTCTACAATTGTGGGTTTAGTCACGGTTGAGGGGCAGGAAACCGGGCTGGCCTTTATTTCGAATGATGTTACCCAGCAAATACAAGCGAGTGAGGAATATAAACGACTGCAACAGCAGGTGATCGACTCACAAAAGCAGCTCTTGAAAGAACTATCCACCCCCGTTATTCCAATCCTGGATCGGGTCATTATCATGCCCATCATCGGCAGTATTGACTCATCCCGCGCGCAGGACATGACCCGCGCGCTGTTGGCCGGGATTTCAGCGAATCGCGCCCATTATGTGGTGCTGGATGTGACCGGCGTGCCGGTAGTAGATACCGGTGTCGCCCAACATCTGAGTCGGACGATCCAGGCCGCGCGGTTAAAAGGCGCCCAGACCATCGTCACGGGCATTTCCGATTCCATTGCCGAGACCATTGTTGATCTGGGTCTGGATTGGAGCAGTATTGAAACCCAGCGGGATTTACAGACCGGCCTGCTGTCGGTCATAAACCGACTGGATGAAAAATCGAAGGAAAACCGTTCGCCGAATTAATCCTACCGGGGTGACAACTTAAGTGCGCAAGATGCAACCAGCGGTTTAGTTTGTTTAGAAACCCGTTAACATTCGAAACGGTTCTGTTCGCTTATATGTCAATCCAATTCTGTCTCCTTACAATCGGACTTATAGTCGTTACAGCCCAGCTTTTACTTTGAAGGGATCAAAACCTTTTGAGGCATGGCATGGGTAAAGGAGAGCGGAAATGCCTAAGACAATTGTGGCCCTGTACGAGGACTTCGATGTCGCGCAGGATGTTGTTGAAGACCTGGTGGAAGCCGGTCTTTCCCGTGAAAATATCAGCCTGGTCGCCAATGATGCTGCCGGGGACTATGCTCGTAATCTGGGAACAACCACTTCAATTTATCAGACCGACGATGTAACCGGCGGCGAAGGTGCTGGTTTTGGCGCGGTAGTCGGTGGCTTGATTGGCCTGGGAGCGATGCTCATCCCTGGCATTGGGCCAGTGATTGCTGCCGGGCCGCTGGTCGCCGGACTGACCGGCGCGGCAGTGGGTGCGGTGGCGGGCGCAGCGACGGGCGGCATTGTCGCCAGCCTGGTGAAACTGGGCGTCATCGAAGAAGAAGCCGAATATTATGCGGAAGGGGTGCGCCGGGGCGGTTCGCTGGTAACAGCCCAGGTAGACGATACTTGGGAACAACGCACGGTAGACATCATGAGCCGTCATCGTCCGGTAGACATCCGGCACAGCGCCGAAGATTGGCGGCGCAGCGGTTGGACAGGCTTTGATGCCACCAGTACCGACTATACAACCCGCGAACGTGAGCCGCTGGGCGTTTCTTCCCGCGAAGCCAGCGCCCGCGAAATGAGTACGAACCCCACCTGGGCAGCAGGCACAGTCAGTGGCGATTACACCAGCTATAACGACGAATTCCACACCCACTACACCAACACCTATGCCAGCCTGGGCCAAACCTATGATTACTACAATCCGGCTTATCGCTACGGCTATCTCTTAGCCACCGATAATCGTTACAATTCCTACCGTGACTGGAGTGATGTCGAGATTTATGCGCGCCGGGGGTGGGAAGAAAGTAATGAGGGGACGTGGGAAAACTTTAAAGACGCGGTTCAATACGCCTGGAAGCGCGTCCGCAACGCTGTTTCATAACACTGCTCCGTAACAAAAACACAAAGGACGAGGTTAGCCTCGTCCTTTTGATTCCGTATTCATATTATTTTAGCCCCTTCTCAATTGTCCGAGTCCGCCCATGATGTTACAATCAAAAATTAGAAATCGGTTTGAATCATCTCAACAGGTCTCATCAAATATGGGTCATAAATTCTCGATAGACTTCGGTACGACCAACACAGTCATTGCCCGCTGGAACGACGAAACGAGCGCTGCTGAAATTATCACACTGGACGGCATTCATACCAGTGCGCTCGATGGACACCCGCCGCTCGTACCATCGCTGCTGTATGTCAAAGATGGGCAGGCCGGAAAAGTGATCATCGGCCAGCAGGTCCGCGACCAAAAACTCGACCAGCAGCGCGATAACCGGCTGTTCCGTAACTTTAAACGGGGCATCGTCTCGACCCCCGCCCCCGAACCCCGGGAGATTGACACCAAACATTGGGCGGATCGGGACGCAGGACGCAGTTTTATCCGCCTGTTGATTGATACCCTGCCCTCCGGCGAAAAAGATATTGACCAACTCATTTTGACCGCCCCGGTAGCCTCATTTGAAGGTTATCTGGCATGGCTCAACGGCGTCATTGACGAAATCGCGCCGGATAAAATTCGCGTCGTGGATGAGTCAACCGCAGCAGCACTCGGTTACACCGTCACCAAACCGGGCGCCGTCGTGCTGGTCTTTGACTTCGGCGGCGGAACGTTGGACCTCTCAATGGTGCAACTGCCCGAAAGCCGCGAAAAAACCGGTGGCATCCTGCAAAAGTTGCTCAAGGGCAGCAGCAGTCAGCACGCCGCCAAAGTGATTGCCAAAGCCGGGCGCGTCATCGGCGGCAGCGACATTGACCAATGGCTGCTGGCGGAAGTCCTGAAACGTACCAATGTAACAATTAAAGAACTCGGCCACAGCTATACGCCCCTGCTCACCCGCTGCGAACAGGCCAAAATTGAACTCTCAACGGTTGAGTCTGCCGAAATCGCGTTTGAGGCCGCTGGCAAAACCCATTCGATAACCCTGACCCGGGCCGAATTGGAAGCCCTGTTAGAAGCCAACGGCTTTTATACCGCATTACGCCGGGTGGTGGATAAAGTCATGCACGTCGCCCACCAGCGCGGCATCTTCAAAGAAGATATTCACTACGTCCTCATGGTCGGCGGCACATCCCTGATGCCCTCCGTCCAGCGCACACTGGGGCAATATTTCAAGGAAACCGCCGTTCATGCCGATAAACCGTTTACCTCGGTGGCGGACGGCGCGCTCCAGGTCGCAGCAGGTTTCGGGCTGGAAGATTATCTCGCCCACAGCTACGGCCTGCGTTACATTGATGCCGAAACCGGCAAACAGGCCTACGACGAAATCATCCCGATGGGCAGCCGCTACCCCACCGAAGACCCCATTGAAGTTTTCCTGGGGGCGGCCCACACGAATCAGAAAGAAGTCGAATTTATTATCGGGGAAATTGACACCGATTCAGTGGCGATGATTGAAGTTGAGTACGAAAATGGTCAGGCGGTATTTGTCGCCCAGGC
>DATALK010000246.1:0-5999 GCA_036261085.1 Phototrophicaceae bacterium
TTGGAAGCCATCTTGCGCGGCGGTAAAGTTCCACATTGGCCGGACCAAAATCCGTCAGCCGAGGTGTACCATCCTCGGCCAGCAGCACATTACTGGGTTTGATGTCTCGATGAATAATGTTCAGATGATGAGTGCGAGTCAGCGCATCGGTCAGTTCCAGGGCAATTGCCAGCGCCCGCTCCAGCGGCAAGCGTGGTTGGTTTTTGAGCAAATCCCCTAATGTACCGCCGCCAACATATTCCATTATCAGATACGGTTGCCCCTCGACCTCCAGCGCCGCCAGCACCTTGACAATATTCGGGTGATTGAGTTTTTGCAGCGCTTCACCTTCCCGGCGAAAACGCTCAATCAACTCCGGCGCTTGATAGACCAGTTCAGGCCGCAGCACTTTGATGGCAACCGGTTCCTGGGTCTGAAGGTCAACCCCCTGATAAACCGCCCCCATTCCGCCCCGACCAAGCAATGGGCCGATTTCATACCGATTGGCAATCGTTTTCAGGCTGCTCATCCAGTTTCCCCACCATAACCACAGATCGAATCTATCTTGTGTCTCTAATTCTATTGTAGAATCGCCCCCCTTCAGGTAACAATTCTACTTGTGCAGGTATACGTACCGGGATTTGAGAAGTTGTGTTTTCAGACGGCTCGTAAAGAAGCTTTCCTATGAAAATCGCGTTTTATGGCGACAGTCTGACCGAAGGCATTCCCGGCGCATCCTACTTCAAACTGCTGCGAGCACAACTACCGGAACATTGCCTGCTGAACTATGGCAAAATCAACGCAACGGTCTCCACCCTGTCCCGCCAGATTCAACATTATCACCAGATTGAGCCAACCGACATCTCTTTCTTATGGATTGGCGTCAATGATATTCTCATTCGGCGTTCACGGCTTTTCTCAACCGTGCGGCGCTATTGGGCGAAAGATCAGGCCGAGTTTTGCCGCCACTACCAAGTTTTGCTGGATATCCTTAGCCCGCAGACGCAGCGGCTTATCGCCGCTCCGCCCCTGCTCATTGGCGAAGATGTTCATAATCCCTGGAATGAAACGCTGGCCGAATATGCGACCATTATTTGTGACCTGACCAGCAACATCCCCAACGCCGAATTTTTAGACTTACGGGCTGTTTTTCTGGCCGAACTCAAAAATCGTATCCCTTCCCCCTTTATTTGTGGCCCGGCTTTCCAGAGTGTTCTTGATGCCCTCGTCCTCCGCACCCCCGCCCAAATTGACGCCGCGTCCGCCCAACGCGGCCTGCACCTGACCCTGGAGGGCGTCCACCTGAATACCACCGGGGCGCAGTTAGTTGCTGATATTTTTCGAAAAGCGCTTGATTCAAGCCAGTAAGGGCGAATCAAGAACGCCAGAACCATATAGCACCGATCTTTAGCCCGCTGCCCCAGAAAACGGTACAATCCCGTCTGATTTTTAACGGTTAGTAGAAAAGTGCGCATTATGCCCATTACTACACGCTCGAATTTTTGGATTCTGGAAACGCACTCCACCGCTTATGCCCTGGGAATTAATTGGACAGGGACGCCCGTCCATGCTTACTGGGGCGCGCGCCTGCCCTATGCTGAAGATTATCCAGCGGCTCCCGCCAAAGCCGGTTGGGCCTCCTTCAGCGATGCCGCCCACCTGACTCCCGAAGAATATCCCGGTTATGCGGGCATGAAATTTATCGAACCGTGCCTGAAAGTCACCTTTGCCGACGGTGTGCGCGATGTCGTCCTGACATATGACAAAGCCGACATACAGGGCGAAGAATTGACTATTCATTTGTTGGATGCCCACTACAAACTGCGCGTTGAAGTCCATTACCGGGTTCATGCCGATTATGATTTGATTGAACGTTGGGCCATCATCCGTAACGAGGGCGCGCAGCCGGTCAAACTGGAACGAGTCTGGTCGGCACAGTGGCATTTGCCCGTTGGCGACCAATACCGGCTAACCCATCTCACGGGACGCTGGGCCGATGAAACCCACCTCCGGCGCGAACCGTTGGTGCAGGGTGTGAAGGTGCTGGAAAGCCGCCGCCTGACGACCAGCCACCATCATAATCCTTGGTTTGCCGTTGATAGCGGCAGCGCTGATGAGGAACACGGCGACGTGTGGTTTGGCCTACTCCAGTGGAGCGGCAACTGGAAAATCGCGGCGGAAGTCACCGATTTTCAATCCACGCGCGTGAACATCGGCCTCAACGATTGGGACTTTGCCTGGGAACTGCTGCCGGGTGAGCAGTTTGTGACTCCGGCCAGTTTTGCCGGTTATACCCTGGATGGCTTCGGCGCGGCCAGCCGCCATCTGCACGACTTCATCCGTGACACTATCCTGCCGCACGGCCAAACACCCCATAAAGTTTTCTATAATTCCTGGGAAGCAACCACTTTTAACGTGGATGTGGCCTCCCAAATTCAATTGGCTGAACTCGCGGCGCAGATGGGTATTGAACTATTTGTTATGGATGATGGCTGGTTCCAGGGGCGCAACGACGACACCGCGGGGCTAGGCGATTGGTGGCCGGATGCGGCTAAATTCCCGAATGGGTTAACGCCGCTCATTGAACGAGTCAACGCGCTCGACATGGACTTCGGCCTATGGGTTGAACCCGAAATGGTCAATGCCAACAGCGACCTCTACCGCGCTCATCCTGATTGGGTTATCCATTTCCCCACCCGCGCCCGTTCCGAAGCCCGCAATCAGATGATTCTTAACTTCGCCCGCCCGGATGTGCAGGATAATATTTTTACCCATCTGGATAAGCTACTTTCCAAATACAACATTGCCTTCATCAAGTGGGATATGAACCGCAACATCAGCGAACCGGGCTGGCCGGAGATGGGCCACCGCCAGCAGGAATTGTGGGTGCGGTATGTTGAGGGTGTTTACCGCGTCTGGGGACAGTTACGCGAACGCCACCCCAATGTCATCTGGCAAAGCTGCTCCGGTGGCGGTGGCCGCGCGGACGCTGGCATCTTACGCCTGGCCGATCAAATCTGGATCAGCGACAACACCGAAGCCCCGGCGCGCTTGCATATTCAGGAAGGTTTTTCGCAAGTCTACCCCGCCAACACGATGGAGGCCTGGGTTACGGACTCCGGCGACAAATTTGTTCCGCTGAGTTTTAAGTTTCACGTCAGCATGTGCGGCTCGCTCGGCGTCGGCGGGCATCTGCTGCATTGGACGGAAGCCGAACGCGCCGAAGCCGCCCGCTGGATCGCGCTCTATAAAGACATCCGACCTCTCGTCCAATTTGGCGACCAGTATCGCCTGCGTTCGCCCCATGCGCACGCCTTCTCTGCTGTGCAGTATATGAGCAAGGATAAATCTGAAGGCGTCTTATTCGCTTTCCGCACCCACCTGCCCAACCCGGCGCAGCTACCGTTACTCTACTTGCGTGGGCTGGAACCGGATGTGCATTACACGATTAAGAGTTTGAATGAAACTCGCTCCGGTGCAGCCTGGATGCACGCCGGGTTAGAAATTATGTTGAGCGATTTCCAAAGCGGCGTCTATCGAATTCAACGTGTATAAAAGAACGCTCAAGGGGGCACGGCGGCGGCCCCCTGAGATAAATTAAATAACGGCAATTTTACAATTCACGTTCTATAATTTAACATGTTTCAATAATCAGGAAGGGCGGGATCAAAAACCCGCTTCCAAAACATGAAAAACAGTTTTAGTGTGAGAGTTTATTTATGAGTTATGCTGAATTTCTCCGGCGTTCGGTTTCCTTCATTTTTATTGTTGTTTTGGCAGTTCTGCTGGCTGTCCTGGCAATTCGGTTGGCCCCCATCCTGGTCATCGGCTTGCTGTGCTGGATTATTTCCATCGGCCTGGGCATCCCCATTAATTACTTCCGCCGCCGGGGCCTCCATCGAGGAACAGCAGTTGGGGTGACTTTTTTGCTGGTCGCCATCGTTCTTGCGCTGTTTACCGTGTTAATTTTGCCGCCGCTGATTGGTCAGGCGAACAATATCCTAGCGGAACTTCCCGTTGCCGCCGAAACCGTCGTCCGCGAATATGACCGTGTCCGTACCGAAACGCCCATCCTGACCAACATCCTGCCGCCTTTTACGGTGGCAGATTACCGCAACCTATCCGAAATCCAGGAAGACACCCAACCGCTAGATACCACCGCGCTGGCACGTTCCACGCTGCCGGTGCTGGCAAATATTGGTGGTTTTTTCGGCAACATTCTCGTGAATCTGTTTCTGATTACCTTTATCAGCATTTATTTTGTCCTCGATCCATTGGTCTACTACCGCATCATCCTGGCCTTTGTGCCGCGCCAGCATGAGCAACGAGCCGCCGACATTCTCAATCAAGTCCGCGATACCGTTGTGATCTGGATTAGCGCGATGGTGCTGGAAGTGACCATTACCGCTGTGATGGTGGCGTTTGCATTAGGGGTACTGCTGCACATCCCCAACGCCGTTGCGCTTGGTGCATTAGCCGGTCTCGGTAATATCATCCCCTACGTTGGCTACTGGGCCGCCCTTGTCCCCATTCTGATTTTTGCCCTGGCTGTCGGCGGGCCGCTGACGGCACTCCTGGCCTTTGTCGCTTATTTTGTGATTGGCATGATTGAGGCCAACATCATCCTCCCGGCCAACATCGGCAGCCGCCTAAAACTCCCGGCGGGGCTGGTGCTGCTGTCGCAAGCAGCGGGCGCGGCGCTGCTCGGTTTTTGGGGTGTGCTGCTGGCCGTTCCGGTACTGGCAATCCTCATGGTGCTGATTCGTGAGTTAGTTGTTTTTGATGTGCTGGATAAACGCCATCGGGTTCCGCTCATTCAAGAAACACCTGACGGCCAGATCCTGCTGGATTATCCGCCAGCAGAGGAACCCCAACCCGATCAGGCCATTGTCCTGACAACAGAAACGCCACCACCGCCGCCATAAACCCAATCTATGGTCATTAAGGTGATTGTCTCGCGGGATTTGATGCTGTATGCTATCCACGCTTTATTTCAATTGTGGCTTCGGGTCTTGAGATGAACACCTTCCTGCTGGAACGTTATCAAACGGGTGACAGCCTTCTGCACCAGCTCGACCCGCGCGTTAAAATGATCGTAACACTGCTGCTGATTCTGGGCATTGTTATTACCCCACCAGCGGCCTGGCCTGCTTATCCCCTGCTCTGGGCGCTGGTGGCGAGTTTAGCCGCTCTTGGTCGTCTCAGCGTTGGTAATCTAGCGCGGAAAGCCGCCATTGCCCTGCCTTTCACGCTGGCCGCAATGACCCTGATTTTCACCACGCCAGGGCAAACCATTAGTACAATTTTAGGGCTGCCAGTGACGGACACCGGGTTAGTGCGTTTTATCGCTGTCATCTTCAAAAGCTGGCTGGCGGTTCAGGCCGCGCTGCTGCTGGCAATGACCACCCACCTAACTGACCTCCTGTGGGCGTTGCAGAGTTTGCGCCTGCCCGCCACGCTGGTTGCCGTGATTGCCTTTATGTACCGCTATCTGTTCACCTTGCAGAACGAAGCCGAACGCCTGCTGCGGGCGCGCACGGCCCGGAGTGGTATTACGCCGGATTATCGTTCTGGCGGCAGCTTATTGTGGCGCGCGCGCATCGCGGGCGGTATGGTCGGCAATTTATTCTTGCGCAGTTTTGAGCGCAGCGAACGTATCTATGCCGCCATGCTGGCGCGCGGTTATACCGGCGTTATGCACCAACTGACTCCGCCGACTCTGACGCGGCGGACGGTTATCCTCGGCAGTTTGCCAGTTCTGGCGCTGGCACTGATTGAATTATTGGCCTTCATCTGGTGGAGCTAACGTTGTGAGTCATCACACCATCGAAGTACAAAATCTGTCGTTTCGGTTTCCTGACGGGCATTTGGCGCTCAACGATGTTTCCTTTGCCATCGCGCCCAACGAAAAAGTGGCGCTGGTGGGGCCAAATGGCAGCGGCAAATCCACGCTGCTGCTGCACTTAAACGGCGTGTTGCGTAGTCCAACTGGCAGCATTCACCTCGGCGGTCTGCCGCTT
>DATALK010000281.1:0-11827 GCA_036261085.1 Phototrophicaceae bacterium
ATACTGGTCAAGCAGTTCGTACTTATCCAGGTAGTGACGATAAAACGTCGAGCGGTTCACCATTGCGCGTTCCGTAATATCGCGCACAGTCACAGCCGCAAAACCTTTTTCGACGGTCAATTCGATGAGCGCTTGTTGCAGCAGCTTACGAGTGCGCCGCACGCGCAAATCCTCGTTTTCAGTCAGTTTTTGCACCAATTTAGCCACCTCTGTCGCATACACGGCACAAATCAGTCTTTTGATGGTTGACCGGGATTCTACCCTCCACTATGTTAGGTAAGCAACATGACGATGTTTATTGTAAGGGCTTTCCGAGATCGAGTGAAGGAGTTGGAATGATGGCTTATCCTGAGACAAAGGTCGAGGCACAGCAGCACGTCACCGGCCAGGTGATTACCCCAGCGGATACCGATTATGAGCAAATTCGACGCGGCTGGAATCTGGCGCTCGACCAGTATCCGGCGTTGATTCTGGTTGCTGCCACTGCCCAGGATGTGGTTACAGGCGTTCGGTTTGCCAATCAGCAAGGTCTGGGAATTGCCATACGCGCTACCGGACATGGTGTCCAGTATCCCGCCGATGACAATTTACTGATTGTAACCTCGCGGTTGACCGGCGTTGAGGTTGATGTCAAAAATCGTACCGTTCGGGTTGAAGCCGGGGCGAAGTGGCAGCAGGTGTTAGCGCAGGTGACACCCCACGGGTTAGCGCCGCTGCTGGGGTCGTCGCCGTATGTGGGCGTTACGGGTTATACCCTCGGCGGCGGTATTGGCTGGCTGGCGCGGAAATATGGTCTGGCCGCCGACAGCGTCCGCCGGATTGAGGTCGTCACAGCCGATGGAGTGTTGCGCCAGGCCAGCGCCACCGAAAACAGCGATTTGTTCTGGGGGCTGCGGGGCGGCGGCGGTAATTTTGGCGTGGTCACCGCTCTGGAATTTGGACTTTACCCCGTGCCAACCATCTACGGGGGCAACTTAATCTATTCGGGTGAAAACGCGCTGGACGGGCTGCGGTTCTACCGGGATTGGGTCAAAACCGCGCCGGATGAACTGACCTCTTCGATTGCGATTATTAAATTCCCTAATGCGCCCCAACTACCGGAAGCGCTGCGGGGGAAAATTCAGGTCATCCTGCGGGCGGCATACACGGGCAGCGCGGCTGACGGGCAGGCGTACATTCAGAAATGGGTGGACTGGCGCGAACCGCTGACCAATACTTTCCATGAGATGCCGTTTGCCGAAATTGGGACCATCAGCAATGATCCGGTTGACCCCGCCGCCGGTTATGGCTCCAATGAAATGTTTAATGAGCTGAGTGACGCCGCGATTGCCACTATTGTCCGGCGCGCGACGGATCCCGCCTCGCCCTTAGTGATGGCCGAACTCCGACACGCCGGGGGCGCGATTGCGCGGGTGGCGGCGGATGCCAACGCCATCGGCAACCGGGATGCCAGCTTCTACTTTCAAATCGGTGGCCCGCTCTTTACGCCGGAGGCCAAAACCGCCAGCATTGCCTATATCCGGCAGTTTAAGGCCGATCTCAAACCCTATCTGCGGGGCGGTGTCTATCTGAATTTTATGTCAGGGGATGAAGTGACCAGCCGCACCCAGGATGCTTACCGCCCCGAATCGTACCAGCGGCTTCGGGCATTAAAGGCCAAATACGATCCCGATAACCGCTTCCGCTACAGCTACCAACTGGTCACGTCCGCTTAACGATCAATCGTCAGCCAAAGTCACCGACAAGAGGGCATGGTATGTTCATGCCCATTGACATCAAGTTAAGGTCTGGGGTGGCGACGCCGGACGCTGGAAGCCGTCCGGCTATCCCTGGATAAGCCGCCTTAAGGCGGCTGAAACACCTTCTTTGAGAGACGGGTAGCCCACTTCAAGCGGGCTTAAGTTCCGTCGTAGCCAGGGGACTTCCAGCCCCTGGCGGCCTAATCTTGATGTTTATAGGGCAATGCCCCTACCGGATGCGGAACCCCTCAAACTCGCCAGTGGGGTCGCCCCATTCGATCTCAACTTCGCTAACGCGCGCGTTGCTGGGGCCAGAATACAAAAAGCGCAGCAGCCGTTCCAGGCGGATGCGCGAGCCTTCCGCTACCACCTCCACCGTACCTTCAATCAAATTCCGCACCCAGCCGGTGAGTTCCAACTCATTGGCAGTTTGCATGGTGTAGTAACGGAAATTAACGCCCTGGACTCGTCCGTGAACCACGGCATGAACGCGCTGGTGAGCTTCAGCCATTAAACATGCTTCCCTACTGCTGAAAATTATTGAATTGAGGCGACTTCTTATTCTTTTCTAGTGTAGCACACATTGTCCTGCAAGTCTTTTTTTGTTATACTTTTATGTGGGTAATAAGTAGAGTCACTTGGGGGGAGCCGTTGTGTCACAGGATGAGATGCAGGTATTTATAGGCGAACTGGCCGCTCAACTGGGCGAAACGGAAGACCAGCCGATCAAGCTGCTCAGCGCAGTTGTTGAAAGCTGCGGAGTGGATTTTGCGCGGCAGCTCCTTCAGGAAACCATCGAGATTGAGGCTCAGGGCGGTTTAACCATTAAAAGCGGCGCGCGCCGCCGCACTGTCGGCGGGGTGTTTTTCTACCTGGCACGGGGGCGCATTTCGCATAAACTCCGTAAAAAAATCTTTGGTATTCAGGAACCCGACAAACCTAAACCACCACCACCGCCCACGCTGCCCGGTTTTAACTGGGGCGAGCGTCGGGGACTTATTCAACCGCTGCTGGCAGAATCAGGAGAGCTTACTACCGTGAAAGTCACGTTGATTGGTCGCCCTGGCATAATTGAGACTCGTAAAGATTTGGTGATTACAACGATGACCCACGCGGCCAAATCACCGACGCTGCCGAAAGGCGTACCGCCGCCGCCAGAAACCCCCACCTTGTATACGGTCTATATCGCGGCCAAACAGTGGCGGCGCGTGGAAGAAAGTATTCAAGACCCCGAAGACGCTTTGATTATTGAAGGCACCGCCAGCTACGACCCGGAGATTCCCGGTGTGGCGGTTTTTGCCATGAGTGTGACCAGCAAACGCCTGGAACAGAAAAAACGGGAGGCGCAGAAGGGCGGTAGTCCGGCGGAGAGCGACCAACCCGCGCCGTTTACGCCCCGTTCCAGCCAGCCAACATTCCGTGCCGAACCACCACCACCACCGCCGCCACCGGAGCCGGAACCCCTGCTGCCAGGAGCGCCGCCGGAGGTCAACCAAAAGTTAGCGGAACTGTACGCTGCCGCGTCGCTCTACCGGCAGAAAATTGCTTCGCTGGCTTCCAAACCGGCGGGGCAGCAATTCGGGCTGGAAATGACCCAAAAACTGCTGAAAAACACCGAGACCGAAATCAACTCGATTGAGCAGAAGTACGGTGGGAAGTAGCCGGGGGCAGCGGGGCTGAAGCTGTCGGGTAAACGTGATACCAAACCGATTCGGGCCGTGAGCGCCGCGTCATAAAGCGCATGGCAAACGAGTCGGCGTACTGCTGCGCGGCGGCAACGGTATCCCATTCGTAATAACCGGAAAAATCGCCGGTGGTTTCGTCCATCAGCCAGCGTTTGGAGCGAAACCCCGGCAAACCGGTGATAAACCACAGGGGCAGCCAGGAAAACAGCCGATTGGCGCGGGGCGACATTCCGGCCACATGAAAATGCGGGATAAAGACCGCGCCGGGTTTTTCGGGCTGACCTTTTCCCGGTTTAATCACCACTTCGCGGAAGACAATAAACCGCTGGCCGTTCGCATCAATAAACACGTCACCGATGTGCTGGCGTGGAAAACGGATGCGCCCCGTCAGCCCATACTGCACCGTTTTGACTACTGAGGCCCAAGGACTCATCGTCATCGGTTTCACTCCTTGAGAATCCCGTGTAGAAAAATCGCTTGAACCGTCGCAAAAATGTCCGCTGCCGTGAGGTTGGTTGTGTTCAGGGCCGGGTATTCCAGCACATTCACGACTGCCACCATAAAGTAGGCGCGGATCACGTCCCGGTTCAAATCCGTCCGCAGACGGCCCTGACTTTCCGCCAGCGCGAACAGGTGGTCAAAAATCGCACTGATAGCCGTCACGCGCCGGTCATGAAATTCCGCCGCAATGGCCGGATACAGCCGGTTCAGTTCTTCCAACCGGTGCGGGAACTCACCTTTCGGCAGCGTTCCGATCACGGTCAGCAAGCGGCTGAGGCTGGTTTCGATGTTCGCGGAGGATGCGGCCAGCAGACCGGTGCGCAGCGTTTCCAAACGGGCGGGAATATCCAGGAAGGCGGCCCGTACCAGCTCACCTTTGTCAGCAAAATAACGATAGACCGTAATGCGGGTGAGGCCCGCTTGGGCCGCCACTTCGTCTACAGTTGTCTTTTTGAGGCCCTGCGCCAGAAATAAATCCAACGCAGCAGCGAGGATGCGTCTTTGGGTTTCATCGAGTGTTGTCATAATACAAAAGTATCATAAAATGTATCATTTGTCAAGGTAACTGAGGGTATTTCAAGTTCTTGGGTATGGGGGTGAAAACAAGGGGTTGCGGCGCTTTCATGAATTAACATGAGAAAGACCTAAACGGACACCATTCACACAAACTGTCATAATTTTGTTAACAATAACACGACAAAATCTGAATACCGATTCGGTCTCGCAGCGTTATACTCGCCCTATTCGTGAAAAATTTCTTTAGTGAAGGTTAGGTATGTCCCATCGCATTAAAATTTTAGCTGGTTTGGGGGGCCTTGCTCTCATCACCCTCATCATCATCCTGGCGACTCAAAGTAAAGTGGCAACAGTGACCGTCGTCCCCGTAGCCCAACCAACAGTCACGCCCAACACGACCAAATCAGTTTCTCGAAAAGACCTGATGCTGCGTCTGGCCGACGATGACCCGTATTACGGGCCGGAAGAGGCCCCGATTATCATGGTAGAATTCTCCGATTACCTCTGCCCCTGGTGTGGTAAGTTTTACTTTGAAACCCTCCCCCAAATTCTAGCGGCCTATCCCGATCAGGTCCGCTATGTCCACCGGGATTATCCGGTGCTGGGGATGGATGATAAGGACGCGCCGCTGCGGGCGGCGGTGGCGGCGGGCTGCGCCCTGGCGCAGGGGCGTTTCTGGGAAATGCACACCGAGTTGTTTGAACCCTACCGGAACATGGAAATCGAACCGCACGACGCTAGCAGCCCGCCCGATCCTGCCAAGCGCGAAGCCATGTCCCTCCCGTATCAGGCGGCAGCTCTCCGCGAATCCGCCGGAAAAGCGGGGTTAAATCTGACGGTTTATGATGCTTGTGTGGCGGCGCAAACCCCGGCCCAGGAAGTCCAGCATGACTTGGAGGACGGGATGCAGTTGAACATCAACAGCGTTCCTACTTATGTCATTAACGGCATTCTGGTGGAAGGCTCTCAAACTTTTGCGGTCTTTGCGCAGATTATTGACAAAGCGTTAGTGGAAGCACCGCTGCGTTAGTTGGCGCGCCATCTGTCCGGTTTAGGGCGGGACAATCGTGTAGGCCGCCGCCAGTGTAGACCGGCGGCCCGCCGCCGCGACGTGAACCGGGAGCTGTAAATCCTGTTTGGCGACGATACACCGGGTTTGATCGTCGGTGCAATATCGAATGTTGAGATGCGCGATTGTCACGGCTTCACCAACCGCAAAAGTTACCGGCAGACGGAGGGGGTCTTCAAGGGTCGTGACCGGCATTTCTGGTTGGGCAGTGGTTTGAACCACCACGCCATCCACTTCCCAGATCACCTGAGACGTGGTCAGCGCGTTCAGATGATAACCGGCAGGCAACTGGAACTTCAGTTCCAGCGTGCCTGGCCCCGCCGTCACCACATCCCCAGGCGTACAACCGGTCAGCGCGGCCAGCAGCAGGACGGCCAGCACGAACCGCCACTTTTGATTTCCCGTTGAAGAAAGCCTTTTGATACGCATACCTACTCCAAGTCTAAATTCTCATGGTATCGGTTTGTTCTTCAATAGTATCGCGCAGAATCGCCTGCATGGAGTTCAAAACCGTGATGATTTTTGGGTTATGCAGCCAATAAATCATCCGTGTGCCGTCGCGCTGTGTCACAACCAGGCCCCGATAGCGCAGAATCGAGAGATGGCGCGAAACTGTAGACTGCGCCATACCCAAGATTTCACTCAGTTCATTCACATGGCGCGGCTGCTCCGCCAAAATGTACAGGAGTTGCATTCGTTTGGGATCAGCGAGCGCCTGACAAACATGCTCGGAAAGCAAAGTCAGTTCTTCAAGGGTGGGAATGGTCATGGGCGGCCTTTATCACAACGGACATAATTCTGAGGCTGAGATGGGCGCATTAAGTATCCAAATGGCGCTGGCGCGCCTGGTTGCCGTCCTGGGCCTGGAACACCAGCAAAATCAAAGCCGGCCCAGACGTTGAGTTAGAAAAATAGTGCGGTTGGGCGGCCTCAAACAGCAGGCTGTCTCCGGCTTCCAGGTGGTAGGTTTCCGCGCCAATCTGGTAATCAAATTCCCCGTCCAGACAGTAAACAAACTCCTGGCCGGCGTGGGTAATCGGTTCGGTGTCCAGCCCCGCTCCTGGCGCTAACGTGACCAGAAACGGCTCAAGCTGCTGGTTCCGCAGCCCAATGCCCAGACTTTCGATGTCCAGCCCTTCACGCTGTGACCGCAGCCGGTGACTGCGCTTGACAAACACCGTCACCTGATCAGAGGTGTCGCGGAAAAATTCGGTAATGGGGACGGCCAGAGCCGAAGCCAGCAAATGCAGGGAGGCCACCGTCGGCGAATTTTCGCCGCGCTCAATTTTGCTGATGGCATTCAGGGACAGGCTGCACTTTTCTGCTAAGGCGCGCAGAGAGAGGCCGCGCTCCTCACGCAGCCGCCGAATCCGCTGTCCCACATTAGGGATGCCGCTGGCCTGGTTGACTGTATCTTCCGCCATAATTTTTTATCCTGTTGGGTAATTAAGGCTGTTTTCAGGTAATCGTACCCGTCGCTCGCCGCATCCGGCAATGATGCCCGTTGGTTCGAACTACTCATTCCCACTTCTAATCACACTTTACCAATATAGTGTACACCGATGTATAATAGTACACAAGTTTACCAAGATAACCAGCCATAAGTGCGGGCTAATGCCAGCTCATAAGCGGTTGGGGCTAACCCCAACCGGCCACTTGGAACTATAGTCAACGTTAGCACACTCAATTCCGGGATGAAGTTGTTATGTCCAATAAACGCCTTCGGCAGCGGCAGGCGGCCCGCCGTCGCCAGCCGGTTCTGGTCTGGGTCATTATCGGTCTGATACTCATCATCATTGGGGTGATGGTGGCCTCGCTGGCCCAACCTTCAGCCACCGCCGCGACGCCGCTGTTTTCAGCGCGCACGACGGATGGTGAAACGGTAGCGCTGGCCGATTACCAGGGGCAGGTGGTCATGCTTAATTTCTGGGCGACGTGGTGTCCACCTTGCCGCGCGGAAATGCCAGTCATCGAAGCCGCTTACCAGCATTATCGGGAGCAGGGCTTCACGGTGTTAGCCGTGAATGATGCCGAACCCGGTAATCTGGTGCAAACCTTCGCTACGCAGTACGGGCTGTCGTTTCCGGTGCTGCTGGATGAAACGGCGCAGATTCAGCGGCAGTTTGGCATCACCGGTTATCCAACCAGCATTTTTCTGGATGCCAGTGGGAATATATATGCCACTCATTCCGGCGGCCTAAACGCCGCGCTGCTGGCAAATTATATCGAAACCGGGCTGAAACGTTCGGTACAGTAAGGATTGGAAGATGAACGAACGGCGTTTCAGCAGTGAGATTGAGCGGCTGCGCGCCCCAGAGCGGGTCGAGCGGTTGGAAGTGGCGCGGGTAGTCAGCCTCAGTCTGGACGGCTTAACCGCGACCTCGATACTGGATGTCGGGACGGGCAGCGGCCTGTTTGCCGAAGCCTTTGCCGCCCAAAGGCGGCGGGTTGCGGGCGTGGATTTGCGCGAAGATATGCTGGCGGCGGCGCGGCTGTACGTGCCAGGGGGTGAGTTCCGGCAAGCGCATATGGCAGCGCTGCCGTATACAGATGCGGCTTTTGATCTGGTGTTTCTGGGGTTGGTGCTGCATGAGGCTGATAACCTGCGCCGTGCGCTGGCCGAGGCGTACCGGGTCGCCGTCCGGCGGGTCGTCGTGCTGGAGTGGCCGTATCAGACCCAGGAATTTGGCCCGCCGCTGGAACACCGTCTGCCCATCGCGCAAATCACCCAAACGGCGGCGGCGGTTGGTTTTCAGCGTGTCACTCACCAGGCCCTGACGCACCTGAGTCTGTATCAGTTGGATAAACCGGCTGAGGGTCAATCGTAGGTTGATAACAATTCGTTTTTGTATGGGAAGTCGAGTTTAGGAGGACAGTTACAATGGCATTCGCTAAGTTTATGGCCGGTTCAATTGGGCGGGCAGTACGGATTATCGCCGGAGTGGTATTAATTGGGTTGGGGTTGCTGGTGCTGAAAGATACTGTTGGGCTGCTTCTGACCGTTGTCGGCATCGTGTTTGTTCTGGTTGGGGTGCTGAACGTCTGCCTGATCGCGCCTCTCATCGGTGCGCCGTTTTCGGGAAAGGCCGCGCTCGAAAAGTAATGGGAAAACGAAAACAATTTCATATGATCGGATTAAGGGCGCAATATTGAGCGTTGCAGAATTAATTCGGTAAACCGACATAGCGCAAAAAAGCCGCGTTTGGAATAGAGAAAACGCGGCTCTTCAGCTTGCAAACGCGGCCAATCCTGCGCCCACGGGTGCGGGTGGATCACGGTCTGTTTGAGCCACCGCCAAACTTTCGCAATGGGATTACGCCACGAGGAATAAATCGGTAACGGGACGAAGGCAAGCCCCAGTTGGGCGGCGTGCGCGCAGACTTCCGGCAAGAAATGAACCGGCCACCAATCCCGAATAACATCGATTTCGCTAGAGTGGGCGTAGGTGCGCCTAGAAGCACTTCAGTTCACGGACTCCAACTTTAGCCCGCAACAGATAATTGCACTGACCGGTCTGCGGGTTCAAAGCCCCGGCCATCCGCGCCACCGTGTTCGCGCCGTTTGTGAAACGGGCTTTTTGGCACACCCGTGTTGGCGATACCGGGTCGCCGTTCGGTGGGTAGCCGTGATGGAATGGTCGTACCAGACGCAGGAATTTGGCCCGCGGCTGGAACACCGGCTGCCAACCGAGCAAATCACTCAAACAGCGGCAACGGTAGGCTTTCGCCGTGTTATCCAGGAGGCACTCAACCATCTGAGTCTGTACCGGTTGGATAAGCAGGTTTGATAATTGTTCATTTTTGTATGGGGAAGTCGAGTTCAGGAGGATCGTTACAATGGCCTTTGCGAAGTTTATGGCGGGTTCAGTAGGGCGGGCAGTGCAGATTATCGCCGGAGTGGTGTTAATTGGGTTGGGGTTGCTGGTGCTGAAAGATACTGTTGGGCTGCTTCTGGCCGTTGTCGGCATCGTTTTTGTTCTGGTGGGCATACTGAACGTTTGCTTGATCGCGCCCCTCATTGGCGCGCCGTTTTCCGGGAAAGCTGCGCTCGAAAAGTAAGCCGGAGACTGGAGGCAGCAGAAACAGGCGATTCTGCTGCCCCGGCCTGGTTAACAAATATTTAGCCGTTCCGCGCTGGGCAGTTTCAGGATGCCGGTTCGCGTTCCGTGCGATCCAGGATTTCGATCTGAATGCCTTCCAATGTCGAAATCGTTTCGTGGACGGGACAGTGTGCGGCTACCCGTTTAACGGCTTCGGCGCGTTGCTCGGTGCAGTCCGCGTCTGGTAGCTTCACCTGGATTTTCAAATTGATAAGCCGGGATGGATTTTCGGCTTTATCAAATAAAACGTCTACCGTCAGATCGCGGGCGTCAACACCATTGCGTTCGCAGTACTGCGCTACAAACGCGCCGACACACGAGCCTAACGAGGCGATGAAAATTTCGGGCGGCGTCGGTCCTCGGTCACTACCGCCCATGCTGGCTGGAACATCAATCTGAAGCGTGTGGCTGCCCATCTGCGTTTCAAACAGCATCCCGCCTTTATAAAAGGTCGTAATCTTTCCCATTATTCCCCCTGAAGTGGATTAAAAACAGCGTTTATCAGTGCAGTTTTTCGAGATGATTCACCAGCTTGCCGTCCACATACGCCTGAACCGCCGCTTCCGGGCTGGCAATGTCGGTGATAAAAGGCCGCAGATTAGCCTGTTCCATCGCCAGGAACGCGCCGCGTCCCATGCCGCGCCCGATTACGCTTTCGCAGTCCAGGATAGAAGCCACCATACTGTTGTGTTTATCGTCCGCGTGGCCGTCCGTACCGTGTTCATGTTCATGATGCTCGTGATCCTGGTCGTGATGGCCGCCGCACTGCATAAACTTGTCCCGCAGTTCTTGCCCGGTAATCTGGCCGTTTTCAACGGTGAACACCAGATAGTGGTGGGCGCGGCCAAAATGCTGGCTGATCGTTTGGCCGTCGTCGGTAATGATCGCAATTTTCATGAGGTTATCCTTCTTTCGTGAGTTACGTTTGATCGTGACGGGTTGCGTACCAGCCGGTAGTGACATCGGTACGCCCATCAAATTCCGGGATATACGGTTTAATGTCCAGCAGCGGCGTTTCATCCAGGGTATCAATGCCCTCGACCCATAGCCGGTTGTCCTGGCGTTCCAGCAGGCGCACAACGGACAGCCCAATCGGATTGGGGCGGTAAGGATAGCGGGTGGCAAAGAGGCCGTGCAGTTGGTTGTCCAGAAATAGTCTGACGGTGAGGCTGTAGCCGGACGAACGGTGAAACACATACAGCAGGATCAGGTGCGATAGCCCCTCAATATCCTGCAACCCGGCGACAAACTCAGGATAGATTTCGATTTCGCCAACGGCCTGAGAGCGCGAGGGCTGAATAGGAGTCGTGTGTTTTTCAGTAAAGGACGTATGAATAACGCCGATGGGATGAAGAATGATGTCCATGAACTCGATGTCAGGTTAAGTGAATACGCTGATCGTACTACTATTATGTGTACCTGTCAACTTTAATATCAATTGGGAAATAAAAATAATTCCGACCTGTACCATTCATTGTCGAAGCGGATAGGTCGGAAAAAATTTGCCATCAATCGTTGAACCAGTCCACGACTGGTTTTAGCGGCGGAAACCTCAGGTGCCACCGGGAGCGCAGGTTGGCGCGGCAGAAACCGACGCTGAACTCCCGCTGCCGCCACCTTTTACCGCAAAGGTCGAAATTTTCTTTTTGACGTGGTGGTTGCCGCAGTTCGGGCAGACAATTTCAGCCACCGGGGTCGAACTGCGCACCAGCTTTTCAAAAGGCTGACCACAGCCGGGACAATCATATTCGTACAAAGGCACAATGTTACTCCTTTAAGGCAGCGGCGACTCGTTCCAGCTTGTCGCGGGCTTCGCTGGCGACAGCGGCCAGCGCCGGATTTCGGACAAAATCCATCATCATCAGTGGATCAACTAACGAAATATCAACGGCGTTTTCACCCACCTGTGTCACGGTGACATTACACGGCAGCAGCAGACCGACTTCCGGCGCGGCTTGCAGGGCGCGATAGGCCAGCGGTGGGTTACACGCGCCCAGGATTTTATAGGGGCGAAAATCCACGTCCAATTTTTTCTTGAGCGTGGCCTGTACATCAATTTCGGTCAGGACGCCAAAGCCCTCCCCCTGGAGGGCTTTGGTAACGCGGGTGAGAGCGGGGTCATAATCTGTGCGCAGATGACAGGTGATGCCCAGCGCGGGGGGTCGTTTCAGACATCCAAAAACTCCTTTAAGTGCTGCGTTCCAGCGGTCAGCCAGGT
>DATALK010000301.1:0-3735 GCA_036261085.1 Phototrophicaceae bacterium
CATCCAGAATCACCCGCAGACCGCGCGTCTTCAGGGTGTGGATGAGCGCTTTTAAGGTATCGTGACTGCCCAAGCGGCGGTCTACCTGGAAATAATCGGCGGTGTCGTAACCGTGCGCGGTGGACTCAAACACTGGCCCCAGGTAAACGGCGTTGAGATTCAGCGCGAGAATCTGGTCAATCCAGGGATAGAGGGCGTCCAGGCGCGCTACCGGTGGTGCGGAAAAATCGTTCCGTTCCGGCGCGCCACACAGTCCCAACGGATAAATGTGATAAAACGCGGCGTCATCAAACCACTGGGGGGACATAAGACCTCCTGTATACCGTTCGGTATATAACGCAGACAAAAAAACTTACGAGAAAATGCCGTGCATAAATTGATGGATCACCCGATAAATCAAATCCTCGGATTTCAAATTAACATACCCCTGCAAGCCCAGCCCAATATAGGTGTCAATGATACCTTTCAGACTGACGGCGTACTGCCGGTGGCGGCCCCGCATGTTGCCGTGCTGCTCGCCCGCGCAGCGAAACATTTCTTCCAGCAAATGAGACTGCTGGCGCAGTAAGTCATGCACGCTGCTGAAGTATTCGCTGGACGGCGGCGCATACCACATGGACATCACCATGCGATAAAAGGTAGGCTGGCGCTCCACATAACTGAAATAGACCTTGACCACCTGCGTGATTGAACCGGTGATGTCATTGTTGTAGGCGCTGGCTTCGCGGACTTCGGCCAGCAGCATTTCCGACTTTTCCCGCACCAGGGCTTCAAACAGACCGCGCTTGCTGCCAAAGTAATGGTAGAGCGTCGGTTTGGTCACACCAGCAGTTTCAACAATCGTTTGCACGCCAACCGCATCATACCCCTGATCGGCGAACAGTTTGAGAGCGACGGCCAATAACTGCGAACGATTATCCACTGCCGGAATTCCTGTAACGATGACGATTGTCAGTATACCGAACGGTATAGAGGCTGTCAAGGGGTAGGACAATTGTCTTTAGCGCGATGGTTATTCGTTGTTACAATAGGGCCATGACCCTAAGCCTACTGGGAAAAGGTGGTTAAGATGAAACTCGGAATTGGCTTCTACCGTAATCTGCTCACCCCGGAAAATTTTCGTTTTGCGCGGCAGGCAGGCGCAACGCATGTGGTCGCCCATCTGGTGGATTATTTCAACACTGGCCCGCGCTTTGAAGCCACCAAAGCCGATGGCTGGGGCGAGACCGGAAAATACGACCATCTGTGGACCCAGGAGTCATTGGAAATTTTAAAGTCCAGCGTTAATGCCGCCGGGCTGGAACTGGAAGCGGTTGAAAATTTTGACCCGGCCCATTGGCATGATGTGCTGCTGGATGGCCCGCGTAAACACGAGCAGATGGAACACCTAAAAACCATTATCCGCAATGTGGGCGCGGCAGGTATCCCGGTTTTTGGTTATAACTTCAGCATCGCCGGGGTGTGGGGCTGGGTGACGGGAGAGTTTGCGCGCGGTGGCGCGGAGTCGGTGGGGTTTCTGGGGGATGTTCCCGAAACACCGATTCCGAACGGTATGGTCTGGAATATGATCTACAATGGCAAAGCCCCCGCCGGAACGATTGGCAAGGTTACAACTGAACAGTTGTGGGAACGTCTGACTTATTTCCTGCAAGAACTCGTGCCAGTCGCCGAGGAAGCCGGAGTGCGGTTGGCGGCGCATCCTGATGACCCGCCGATGCCGACCTTACGGGGAACGGCGCGCTTAGTCTACCAACCGCGGCTGTACCAGAAACTTTTAGACATTTATCCGAGCCGTTCTAACGCGCTGGAATTCTGTATTGGTACGCTGGCGGAAATGACCGAAGGTGACATCTACGACGTGGTTGACCAGTACAGCCAGCAGCAGGCCGTCGCTTATGTGCATCTGCGGAATGTGCGCGGCAAAGTGCCGGATTACCGCGAAGTGTTTATTGATGAAGGCGATGTCGACATGCTGCGCGTCCTCTATATTCTGAAACAGAATAATTACGATGGCGTGGTGATCCCCGACCATACCCCCCAAATGACCTGTGCCGCGCCCTGGCACGCCGGGATGGCGTATGCCCTAGGATATATTCGCGCGGCGTTGCAGGCTATTGGGGGCGAGTGAGGTTTACCCGCGCCGGGCCATCACCCAATCTACCCAGACTTGGGGCAGCAGTTCAACGAACAAGTCTTAAGGGTTCTGGGCTTTGGAAAGGTTATAAAATCTAAACGTAGTTAGGGGTTTTTAATTCTTCAATCATACTTTTTGGGGGAGCGGTGATTGACCAAGTTGATGACTTCTTACGAGCCTGGATAAAGTCTATCGTGGGTGAGATCAACATCACCGATGACTTATTTTCACCGGATAACACGACCCCAACGGTCAGCCTGTACTTGCTGCAAGTTGTTCCCCGACTGCCGGAGCAGCCGCCGGGACGCCAACGTGCGCCGCTTAAACTCACGCTGCGTTACCTCATTACCACCCATGCGCCGGACACAGCACAGGCACACCGCCTGTTGGGAGAACTGGCGTTTGCGGCGATGGACACATCCGATCTTGAAATTGATTTAAATCCGCTCAGTCTCAGCGATTGGGCGGCGCTGCAATGCCGCCCCCAGCCTTGCGTGGTGTTAAATGTGCTGCTCACCCAGGAACGCCCCGAAGTCCCGGCCAAATCGGTGCTGCGTCCCAAAGTGCGCCAGCCGCCGCCGGTTTCGCTGCACGGTGTGGTGCTGGGGCCAGGCGATGTCCCCCTGGCCGGAGCGACGATTGAAATCCCAAACTTGCAATACCTGACACGAACCAATAATCAGGGTCAGTTTACCATTCCAGCCATGCCCAACCCGAAGCCGGGGCCGCAGCAAATTATTGTCCGGGCACGCGGTCACGAAACGCGCTTGCGGCTTGATAACGTAACAGCGGACGCTGCGCCCATTGTGATTCGTCTTAATCTGCCCGTTTGATCTTTGGGGTATCGGGCGCGTCCTGGAACTGGAAATCCGCGGTTTGGCGCGCGTGAAGGTGCATCTGGAACAGATGGAAGTGGTGGATGTGGATAAAACGTTGTCCACCATTCCTCGCTGCCGCCGCCGAACTTTGTGTCTCGGTGTCCTTGTGACCTTGTGGTATGCTTTTTCCTTCTCTGTTCTTTGCCTCTTTGCTCCTTTGCGAACTTTGCGTTATGAATGGATTTCTTTCAGCGCCCCAAAACCCGAAATCGGGTTAAAATGGAGCCATGAACCCAACCCAAACCATCCCACTCGCCTTCGCTGACGGGGAAATTCGCCTCGTTACGAAAATTGCCCCGGAACATTTCAGCGACCGGCACGAAACCCTGCTGGAAAATCTGCACTACGCCGACGGCAGTCTCGTTTTGAATCAAAAAAAACTGGCACGCCTGGTATTTGGGCGCGGGCGAAGAGAAAGCCGTTTATGGCCTGTGTGACCCTGACAACCACATTTTCGCCCTGGAAATCATCAACGAACGCACCTATTTAAATGGTCGCTTAATCGGCGGGGATTATTTTTTCGAGCGCCACATCGAAGGTTTAGCCCAGGTCAAACCCAATCCTGACGAGATTCAGCCGTTTACCTTCACCGGCCTGGTGAAAGTGCGAGAATACATTTACGGCTATACCTGGGACGGCTTTCAATTTGACGCCCGCCGGAAAAGCTGGCTGGATCGGGTGCTGACCGCTTTTCTGCAAGGGTATTTTGCGGGCCAGTTCCAG